>CACZRN010000027.1 GCA_902783625.1 uncultured Prevotellaceae bacterium | reverse complement strand
GACAGTCTATTAGGGCTTCCAAGAATAGCGGCTATTTTTAATAGGCTTATTATAGAAAAAACGAGAGGTTAAAGTATTGAAGTAACACTTTAACCTCCCATAATTAATTATTTGCTTTCAATAGATTAAATATCACTCTTCGACGGCGGCCTGCGCGGCGGCGAGGCGTGCAATAGGCACGCGGAAGGGTGAGCAAGATGCGTAGTTCATGCCAATCTTAGCACAGAACTTAACCGATGAGGGCTCGCCACCGTGCTCGCCGCAGATGCCGCAACGCAGCTCTGGACGAACTTCGCGACCTGTCTTGACGGCGTACTTGATGAGCTTGCCGACGCCATTTTGGTCGAGTACCTGGAACGGGTCTACCTTCAGGATCTTCTTCTCGAGGTATACGGGCAGGAACGAAGCGATGTCGTCGCGGCTGTAGCCGAAGGTCATCTGTGTCAGGTCGTTTGTACCGAATGAGAAATACTGTGCCTCGGTTGCGATCTTGTCGGCTGTGAGGGCTGCACGTGGTATCTCGATCATTGTTCCGATCTCAAATTCCACCTCTATTCCGTACTCTTCGAACACTTCCTTTGCAGTTTTCTGAATCACTTCCTTCTGCTGTTTCAGCTCGTAGAGGATGCCGATGAGGGGCACCATGATCTCTGGTTTAGGATCTTTGCCTTCGCGCTTGAGTTCACAAGCAGCGCTGAGTATGGCGCGTGTCTGCATTTCGGTGATCTCTGGGAAGGTAATACCCAGTCGACATCCACGATGTCCGAGCATTGGGTTGTTCTCTGCCAGGGAGTCGACGCGACGCTGTATCGTGGCGAGGTCTACGCCCATTTCGTCGGCCATCACCTGCTGCCCTGCGAGATCGTGTGGTACGAACTCGTGGAGAGGTGGGTCGAGCAGTCGGATATTCACTGGGCATCCGTCCATAGCTTCGAGTATTCCCTTGAAGTCTGACTTCTGATAGGGAAGTAGTTTTGCGAGTGCTTTCTTGCGGCCTTCTGCATCTTCGGCGAGTATCATCTCGCGCATTGCGATGATCTTCTTGTCTTCGAAGAACATGTGTTCTGTACGTGTCAGTCCGATACCCTTTGCACCAAAGGCGCGAGCTACCTGTGCATCGTGCGGAGTATCAGCATTCGTACGTACCTGAAGCTTGGTGTACTTATCGCAAAGATCCATCAGTTCCTTAAAGTCGCCACTCAATTCAGCAGCCTTTGTCGGAACCTCGCCAGCATACACCTGACCTGTTGTACCATTCAAAGAAATGTAGTCACCTTCTCTATACTTAATACCGTCGATCTCAACGGTCTTTGTCTTGTAATCGACATTCAGGGCTCCTACTCCACTAACGCAGCACTTACCCATTCCTCGTGCCACCACTGCGGCGTGGCTTGTCATACCTCCGCGTGCTGTCAGTATACCTTCTGCTGCTGCCATACCGGCGAGGTCTTCAGGCGAGGTCTCGATACGAACAAGAACTACCTTGTGTCCGTCTTCGTGCCACTCCTTTGCATCATCGGCGTGGAAGACAATCTGTCCGCATGCTGCACCTGGTGATGCAGGCAGACCCTGAGCAATCACTTTTGCCTTTGCGAGTGCTACCTTGTCGAATACAGGGTGAAGCAGTTCGTCGAGCTTGTTTGGCTCACAGCGCATGATGGCAGTCTTCTCGTCGATCATTCCTTCGTGGAGAAGGTCGATAGCGATCTTAACCATTGCGGCACCGGTACGCTTTCCGTTACGTGTCTGCAAGAACCAGAGTTTTCCTTCCTGTACGGTGAACTCCATATCCTGCATGTCGTGATAGTGCTTTTCGAGTTTATTTTGAATGTCATTCAGCTGAGCATAGATTTCAGGCATTGCCTCTTCCATTGATGGGAATTTTGCCACGCGCTCTTCCTCAGTTATTCCTGCGCGGAGAGCCCAACGCTGCGAACCCATCTTAGTGATTTGCTGTGGAGTACGGATACCTGCCACGACGTCCTCACCCTGTGCATTGACGAGATATTCTCCGTTGAATACGTTCTCACCATTGGCTGCATCGCGGCTGAAGCAAACGCCTGTTGCCGATGTGTCGCCCATGTTTCCGAACACCATAGCCATTACGCTGACGGCAGTACCCCACTCGTCGGGGATACCTTCCATCTTACGATAGAGGATTGCGCGCTCGTTCATCCAACTGCGGAACACTGCACAGATGGCGCCCCAAAGCTGCTCTATCGGGTCGCTGGGGAAGTCCTTGCCAGTGCGCTCCTTGATGGCTGTCTTGAAGAGCACCACAAGTCGCTTCAGTTCGTCGACGCTCAGATCCTTGTCGAGCTTCACGCCACGCTCTGCCTTCACCTGCTCGATAATCTCCTCAAACGGGTCGATGTCTTCCTTGTTCACAGGCTTCATCTCAAGAACCACATCGCCATACATCTGCACGAAGCGGCGATATGAATCGTAAACGAAGTGAGGATTTTGTGTCTTGCGCACCATTCCCTCTGCCACCTCATCGTTCAATCCGAGGTTAAGAATGGTGTCCATCATACCTGGCATAGAAGCACGGGCACCAGAACGTACGCTGACGAGCAGAGGATTCTCTGCATCACCGAACTTCGAGTTCATCAGTGTCTCAATATGCTTAACTGCTGCAGTGACGTCGGCATCGAGGATTTCCATAATCTTCTCCTGCCCTACCTCGTAATACTCGTTGCAACAATCGGTTGTAATGGTAAAGCCCGGTGGGACAGGCACACCAATCAGGTTCATTTCGGCCAGATTGGCACCTTTACCACCAAGTTGTTCTCTCATTTGTGCGTTACCTTCGGCTTTACCGTTACCGAAAGTGTAAACTCTTTTTTCACTCATAGCTGAATTAGATATCTATTCTTTAAAAATTATATTTTGCAGTGCAAAGGTACTTCAATAAAGTGACACTACAAAAAAAATTGCACATAAAAATGCAAAGTGTGCATAACATTTTTTTATTTTATTTGTAATATTTGCTATTTCTACTTGCTTTTTCAACAAAAAACGGGGATTTTACATTTCAAAGCATTACATTTTTGCCTGTTTGACCTATCGACTCGGAATGTTCAAGATACCTACGTGTTATGCTCGACATAACGGCTCGATATGTTCAACATAAAAGGCTCTTATATTAAGCATAAAAGGCTCTTATGCTGAACTTAAAGTATCGTTTATTCACTGGCAGCCTATTCACCATTTATGTATACCATATTTTATACTTGAATTTTAAACGAAGAAAAAGCGTATCAAAATATTGCCGTTTCAGTTATTTTCGCTATATTTGCAAATGGTATCATGCGGGAAGTAGAGGATGATGTCAACCTAAAGACACATTTAAAGCAAAACACATGGAAACCAAACAGATACGCCTGTCATAATAAAGAAAAACATTATATAAAAAAACAATCACGCGTTATGGATAGAAGAGAATTTCTGAAGACCTCTCTTGTTGCTGGCGGAGCACTCTGGCTGACGCCTTTTGAGGAGGTTTTTGCCAAGGGTATGCAAGACAAAGCAGCCGGTAAGGTGCTCAAGCATTGGAAGAAAGGGCAGTTTCAGGTGCATTTTATCTACACAGGAGTGGCCGAGTCGATGTTCCTTATCATGCCTGACGGTACGACAATGCTTATCGATTGTGGCGACCATGACGCGTTGAGTAGAGGCGAATTGGCTGTTCCATTGCTTCCAAACAGTAGCCGACATGCTGGCGAGTGGATTGCCCGCTACGTGCAGAGGGTTAACCCTAACGGAACAGATGTCGACTATATGATGCTCTCTCACTATCATAGCGACCACGCCGGAAGGCACGATTTCTATGCATCGAAAGACATTCGCGACGGTGAACCGTACTATCTGAGCGGATTTGCACAAGCTGCCGAGACTCTCAAGTTCGGCAAGGCATTCGATCGCGCCTACCCAGAATACAACGATCCGATACCACTCAATAACGATGTCGGTAACGCCTTCATTCAGATGAAGCGATTCTACGAATATCAGGAAAAGCATCGTGGGATGAAAGTTGAGAAGTTTCGCGTGGGTGAAGTGAATCAGGTGGCAATGCTAAGGAAGCCGACACGATATGGTAACTTCAGTATTCGCAACATCTGTGGCAATGGGAGAATAGCATTGCCCGATGGCACCATCCGCGACTTATACAAAGAAAAGATTGAAAAAGAACATCCTACGTGGCTCAACGAGAATGGTATGAGTCTTGGAATGATTGTCAGTTATGGTGATTTCAACTTCTACACTGCCGGCGATTTCTCCGATAGTGTCCTGCTCCCCAACGGCACGAGGATATTTATAGAAGATGAGATAGCCGACGCTGTACCACCTTGTCAGGTTACCAAGATAAATCATCACGGGCATCACTCTATGTCAAGAAAACTCGTAGCAGCCTTACATTCAAAGGTTTATGTCAGTTGCGTATGGGATAATCTTCATAATCTTGACGACACAATGACACTTCTCTCCGACCGCTCCATCTATCCTGATGAGCGCTACATATGCCCGACAATAATCTCCGAAAGTCGCCGAAAGCAAGACGGCGACAAGGAATGGCTCAAGGATATACCTATGGAGGTTTATACAGGATGCCACGTTGTTCTCACCGTAGAACCTGGTGGGCAGAAATACTCCATTTCGTTTGTAACGGCTGAAGATGAGTCAATGAAGGTGAAAAGCGTGCTTAGATTCAAATCGTAAGTAATCGAAGAACAACTCACTCATCACCCCTCGACTCTAAGAAAAGGGATTTCGTTCAGTCTTCAATGTGTAGAATCTCTTTATAACGCTTCACCACTTCGGGCTTACCCGTTGTCTTTCCCTTGTCTTCACTCATCTTGCAGGCATCATTGTAGAATGGCCATTTCTCGGTTATCTTTGCGGCAATGAGTTTAATCACTATATTTAGCGGCTTCACTCCGTCGAAGTCGTTTGTCCAACAAGTACCTATACCGAACGATACCTTAGCCTCATGCCCAAGTCGCTCCTGCAACTCACAAGCGCTATCCACATCGAGAGCATTACTGAAAATGACTTGTTTCTCCGACACAGGAATGCCGAAAGAAGCGTATTTTAGTTTTATCTTGCTGAATTGCTCGTAATTGTCACCGCTATCAACACGCAGCCCAGCAAAGCCACGAGCAAAGTCTTCCGACAGATTCCGTTCGAAGGCTTCCCATTGGAAAGTATCGTATAGGAACGTGCCAAGGCTGCCACGATAGGTGTTACGCCATGTGCTCATGGCTATATGATTTGCCATTTGAGGACCATACATCGCAGCAATCGCCGAAATATATTCGTGAGCCATCGTGCCAATTGGCGTAACATCGTACTTCATCGCAAGATATACGTCACTCGTACCAATACATCTGCCAGCCAAATCGTCGCCCACATGGTCGGCAGAAGCCTTAAGCATGGCTCGCAAAGCCACTTCCTCTGCCTCGAAACTGGCACGGCGACGAGGGCCAAAGTCTGCCCAAACGCAGCCATGTGACAACATTTTCACGGCTTTATCGTAACTCTTCTGGTAGTATGCTTCATAATCAAACTTCTTATCTTGCCCCGTCACAATGTAATAGAGTTCCGACACTATTGCCAACACCTGCACCTCAAGCAACACCGTTTCTGCCCAGAGGCCCTCTATCTCGATGTGGAGATAGCGGTCATCGTCTTGCCACACGTTAACCCACTCACGCTTATAGCGGAACCCACGCAGATAGGTGAGAAACCATTCTGGCATGTAATAGCATTTCCGACGAATGAAGTTAATCTCCTCATCGGTGATGACAACGCTTTCAAGCATCGCAACTTGTTCTGTCACAAGTTCTGCGAAGCCTTTGGGATAAACAAGTTTATTGCGATCGACAAACTCGTATTTCACCCTTGCACGGGGAAAGTTGTCGATAATGGCGCAACACATTGAGAACTTGTAGAGGTCAGTATCGGTGAAATGATTTATAATCTGTCTCATTATTCTTATATTTAAGTGTTAAACATATTTTTCGTTCTTTGTTCGTCAGATTGCCGGTTGCAGGCATTTTTCGAGGTGGAAAGAAGACTATTTCAACGTCTTCTCAATCCATTCCTCAACGTCGCGCATCGAGTCAGTCGGCTCAAAGCGGCGGATTACCCTACCCTTCCTGTCGACAAGAAACTTGGTGAAGTTCCACTTAATGTCGGATGATTTCTGGTAGTCAGCATCTTTCTTCAGCATCATCTCGTGCATGAACTTGCCACGCTGATCGTTGGTGTCGAACCCGCCAAAACCCTTCTCTTTCTTCAGGAATGTGAACAGCGGCGACTCATCGGCTCCGTTGACGTCGATTTTGTCGAACTGAGGGAAGGTTACATTATAGTTTGAAGTACAAAACTCTTGTATTTCAGCGATAGTACCTGGTGCCTGAGCACCAAACTGATTGCATGGGAAGTCGAGTATCTCGAATCCTGATGCACGATACTTCTCGTAGAGAGCCTCGAGCTCCTCATACTGAGGAGTGAATCCACACTTTGTGGCAGTGTTCACAATCAGTAGCACCTTACCTTTGTAGGCTTTCATCTTGACGATTTTCCCATCTGCATTTTTCACCTTAATTTTATATATAGGTGAGCCAGCCGAAGCCGAGAGGGTGAATGCAAGGAATAGTAAAGTCAATAGTCTTTTCATATCTGAATGATGTTTTGTATGTCGTATGCAAAATTAAAGTAAAACACTGCTTTATACAAATAAATTAACTTTTTTTGCCCGAAAAATTTTTCTTTAATACTAAAATATGTATATTTGCAATGTTCGAACCAAAAACAGTCAGAAAAATGAATTTCGTCAAGAGCATAGCAATAGTGATAGTGGGATGCATAGTAGGTGTGGCGGTGCGTCTGGCCTTGTCGGGCATTTATGCTGAGAGTTTCCCCTGGGGCACGTTGTCCACTAACATCATCGGTGCATTCGTCGTTGGCATTGCCATCGGATATGTTGCCAAGAGTGCATTCTCATCTGATGTGAAGATTCTCTCAACCACAGGATTTTGCATCGGATTTTGCATTTTCAGCGCCTTCTCGCGCAATGCAATCGAGACGGTTGACATCGGAAACATCATCATCGCCGCCATCTACATCACCATCAGCGTGTGCATTGGCATCATTGCCGTGTGCTTAGGCTTGCAATTGAAACGGAGATAAATAGAAAGTGAGATTTATGAAACAGACTTTCCGATTTCTTTTTACGTGCCTGCTGACAACAGTGCTCACGCTTTACTCAATGCCGTCAGAGGCGCAGACGTCGAAGTGGGAAGTGCCTTCGAAGGATAGTGTTGAGGTATTCACTGATTGGGACGAGCCGCCGATGTTCCCTGGAGGGACGGCTGCATTGAAAAATTTTCTGATAAAAAACACAAAGTATCCCACTTCGTTGCAGAAGGAAGGAATACAAGGGCGAGTGCTCGTTAGTTTTATAGTAAACACAAACGGCAAAATCTCAGATATAATAGTCGTTGAATCTGTTCACCCCGCTCTCGACAAGGAAGCCATAAGGGTAATGAAGAAAATGCCTAAGTGGAGCCCTGGGATAGTAGATGGCGAGAAGGTAAGAGTGAGGTACAGATTGCCATTTAACTTTAAGCTTCGTGACAAAGAGGCTCCTAACCAGCGGCTAAAAGCCTTTTAGACAGCGATTAAGGGCCACTTAAGCAGCGGTTAAGTGGCTCTTTAATAACGATATATAAATCAGGTAATTACAAAGACATAATGAGATAATCAGCTCGTCGGGTCGAGAAAAGTGATAATCAGCATATACTTATTTTTCTATATAATATTTTTTTTGTATCTTTGCTGCGCTAAATAATTAAGTAATGAGCAGGAAGAAAAAACCTTTCCCCATACTTGAGAACGTGACTATCACCGACGTAGCCGCTGAAGGTAAGTCGCTTGTGAGAATCGACAACATGGTGGTGTTTGTGCCGTTCTGCGTGCCTGGCGACGTAGTCGACTTGCAGATACGCCGCAAGAAGCACAGCTATGCCGAGGCGGAAGTGGTGAGATTCGTGAAGAAGAGCGACGTTAGGGCGACGCCGATGTGCGAGCATTTCGGTGTGTGCGGAGGATGCAAATGGCAGAACCTGCCCTACGAGAAACAACTGGAGGCGAAGCAGAAACAGGTGTTCGATCAGCTCACGCGCATCGGAAAAGTGGAGCTGCCGGAGTTCAGACCAATACTCGGGTCGGTGAAAACGAAAGAATACCGCAACAAACTCGAGTTTGGAGCATCCAACAAGCGCTGGCTCACACGCGAAGAAGTGGCAGAAGGTACTGTCTACGACAACATGAACGCCATCGGATTCCATATCACAGGAGCGTTCGACAAGATTTACCCGATAGAGAAATGCCATCTGATGGACGACCTGCACAATCAGATACGCAACTCAATCCGCGACTATGCCCTCGAGACAGGAATGACATTCTTCGACCTGAAACAGCAAACAGGACTACTGCGCGACATCATGATACGCAACTCAAACACAGGCGAATGGATGGTATTGGTGCAGTTCTCGATGAAAAAAGACGGCGACAGAGAACGCGCCATGGGACTCATGAAGCACATCGCCGACGAGTTCCCACAGATAACATCGTTGCTCTACGTAGACAACCAGAAATGCAACGACACCTTCGGCGACCTCGACATCGAGGTGTATCGCGGCAACGACCACATCTACGAGATGATGGAAGACCTTAAGTTCAAAGTGGGGCCAAAGAGTTTCTATCAGACAAACACCGATCAAGCATACCATCTCTATCAGGTGGCACGCGAGTTTGCATTTGAAGGGCTCGACAACAATGAAGAAAAACCTCTCGTTTACGACCTCTACACCGGTACTGGCACGATAGCAAACTTCGTTGCACGCAGGGCTCGCAAGGTGATCGGAATAGAATATGTGCCCGAGGCAATCGAAGACGCAAAGATCAACTCCGACATCAATAGCATCAGCAACACGCTCTTCTACGCCGGCGACATGAAAGATATCCTCACCGACGACTTCATCGCCGAGCACGGACGGCCCGACATAATCATCACCGACCCGCCGCGGGCAGGCATGCATCCCGACGTGGTAAAGACGATTCTCAGAGCACAACCGAAACGGGTTGTTTACGTTAGTTGTAATCCTGCCACCCAAGCACGCGATCTTGCCGATATGGACGAGAGCTATAAGGTAACGGCAGTGCAACCGGTAGACATGTTCCCACACACTCCTCACGTGGAGAATGTGGTGCTACTCGAACGAAGGTAAATGTATAATAGGTAAAACATTCTGGCAATATGACAAGAACCAACAAAGTGCTGATAATATACACGGGGGGCACTATAGGAATGGGACAGAATCCCACAACCAAGGCACTTGAGCCGCTCGACTTCAATCACTTGAGGAGCAATGTGCCCGAACTGAAATACATTGAGACCGATATCGATACGTTTCAGTTTAACCCTCCCATCGATTCAAGCGACATGACACCCGCGTTATGGGGCAAGTTGGTTGAGATTATCAGTCGCCACTACGACAGTTACGACGGTTTTGTTGTTCTCCACGGCACCGACACAATGGCTTATACCGCCTCTGCCCTATCCTATATGCTTGAGAATCTGACAAAGCCAGTGATACTTACTGGTAGCCAATTGCCAATCGGACAGATTCGCACCGACGGAAAGGAAAACCTTGTAACGAGCATAGAACTGGCATCGGCGTGCGATGAAAACGGCATGGCAATAGTGCCTGAGGTGTGTATATATTTCAACGGACGACTGCTCAGGGGCAACAGAAGCACTAAGCAGAATGCTGATGGATTCAATGCATTCAACTCGTTCAACTTCCCTGCCCTGTGCGATGTGGGCGTCAATATCGTATATCAAAAACACCTGATACTGAAGCCCGACATGAATAAACCCATGACACCACACACCGAATTGGATTGCAACGTGATTGTATTCTCGCTTTTCCCAGGCATTCAGGAGAATATCATCCGCGGCATGCTCGATATAGGCAAACTGAGAGGCATCGTAATGAGAAGCTACGGAAGCGGAAATGCGCCACAGCAGGAATGGCTGATGCGACTGCTGAAAGAAGCAACCGACAGAGGAGTCACCATCGTAAATATCAGTCAATGCGTGACAGGACAAGTGGAGATGAACCGCTATGACACTGGTTATCAGTTGAAAGACGCTGGAGTGATTAGCGGTATGGACAGCACTGTTGAAGCCGCAGCAACAAAGTTGATGTATCTACAGGCACGCTATGACGACTATGAAACCATTCGAAAGATGATGAAAATATCGCTTGCCGGCGAGATAACTGTTTAAATAGTAAGCAACATAAGATATCGAAACGTATTAAATACATAGAATAAACACCAAAAAAAACAAAACATTATGAAAGATTTGAAAGGTACAAAAACAGAGAAGAACCTGCTTGAGGCATTCGCAGGTGAGAGTATGGCACGCAACAAGTATTCATACTGGGCATCAAAAGCCAAGAAGGATGGATACCAGCAGATAGCTGCTATCTTCGAAGAGACAGCTAACAACGAGAAAGAGCATGCTAAGATGTGGTTTAAATATCTCGAAGGCGGAGCAATTAAGAGCACCATTGAGAACCTGAAGGCAGCTGCCGACGGTGAGAACTTCGAATGGACAGACATGTACGACCGCATGGCAAAGGAAGCTGAAGAAGAGGGATTTGCCGAGATAGCTGAAAAGATGCGTGGCGTAGCTGCAATCGAAAAGCATCATGAGGAGCGCTACCGCAAACTGCTGAAGAACATAGAGGATGCAATAGTGTTCTCAAGAGAGGGCGATGCAATATGGATTTGCCGCAATTGCGGACATGTGGTTGTCGGTAAGAATGCGCCAGAGATTTGCCCTGTTTGCGCTCATCCACAGAGCTACTTCGAACTGAAAGCTGAGAATTTCTAAACTCTAATTCGAGAACATAGAAATTCAATAACGAACAAAGCGAGCGTCCCACATTATACTATGGGGCGCTCGCATAGTTTTTACAGCATATTTATTGCTATGCAAAAGACGCTATAAAAAATCATCCCCACGATGACGGTCCACCAAGGATGGTCATAATGGGGAGTGAAATAAAAAAAATAATAATGTTTATGCGTCTTCGCTAAGACTTTTCAGATAAAGGATTTTATTCATATCTAACTGTTCTAACACACATTTTTAAATTTGTGCACCAAAACATGTATTGCAAAATTAATAAATCATTTTTATTTCAAGATACGATTAAATAAAAAAATAGCATTCTTAACACTGCTTAACGAAAAGTGTATTCTTTTTATTTACATTCTTGAAAATAAATGCACTTTTTATGCAAAAAACGATATTATAACTTCAACTTTTTGAGTATATCTGCCATCTGCTGCATAGTTGTTATACGAGTCGGTACTAGAGGTAACCGAAGTTCATTCTCTATGAAGCCCATCTCACTTAGGAGAGCCTTCACTCCCGCAGGATTGCCATCAACAAATAGTAGGCTATAGAGCTCAGTAAACATGTGGTGTATTCTACGAGCTGGCTCATATTCACCACCAAATTCAAGACGAATCATGCGAGAGACTTCCTTAGGCAGAGCATTTCCAATAACAGATATTGCCCCTGCAGCACCGCTGGCAACCATCGAGAACGTGAGGGCATCGTCGCCACTAAGCACATCAAAACCGGCGGGCTTGTTTTTTATTATTTGGTCAACCTGCTCAAGATTTCCGCTGGCTTCTTTTATCGCTACGATATTCGGGGCATCGTTAGCCAATCGCACAGTTGTCTCTGCCTTTAAATTCACACCTGTACGGCCAGGCACATTATACAATACCACTGGCAGGGGTGACTCCTCAGCAATCTTCATGAAATGCCGATAAAGCCCCTCTTGCGAAGGCTTATTGTAATAAGGACATACACTGAGCAAACCATCTATACCTGAAAAGTCGGTATTTCTTATCTCCTCAATAAGAGCCAAAGTGTTGTTTCCACCGCATCCCATAAGAATAGGCACCCTTCCAGCTACCTTCTCCACCACAAATTGCTTTATGGAGACACGCTCTTCTACAGAAAGACATGGGGTCTCACCAGTCGTTGCAAGAATGCAAAGAAAGTCGGCACCGTTTGCCAACTGGTATTCTATCAGTTTTTCAAGCGACGGATAGTCGATCTCGCCCGATGATGTAAATGGAGTAACAAGCGCGATGCCTAATCCTCGGAATATATTCTCAACCATATAAAGGATATTATCTGTTGCGCCTACAAAGATAAGAAGAAATAATCCAAAACATGCAATTTAAACAATGATATTTTTCTAAATTGCAGTAATAATCTCCGATAACTAATATGTAATATCTTGCAAGAACAGTGCTTTAGCCGGCACACTTTCACCTGCCGATGTACGTTTGCGAGATGCAACAATCGCTTTAAACTCATCAATAGTTATCTTGCCTCGCCCTACATCTAGCAGTGTGCCCACCACCGCACGCACCATGTTACGGAGAAAACGGTTGGCAGTAATCTCAAAGTGCCAATGCCCGTCGCCATCGTCAATCCATTCTGCCTTCATCACGTTGCACAATGTGGTCTTCACATCAGTATGAACCTTACAGAAAGAAGCAAAGTCATCCACCTGAAGCAAGTACGAAGCCGCTGTATTCATCAACTCAAAATCGACATTGAAAGGCAAACGATAGGAGTAGTTGACCATAAAAGGATCTTTCCGTAGCATGACATAATAATAATATGTACGCGTAAGGGCACTGAAACGTGCATGCATATCATCGGTCACAGGATACACATTATTTATAACGATATCATGAGGGAGGAAACGATTGAGTTTATAAGTGAGCTGCTGACAATCTAATTCTTCGGAATAATCAAAGTGGGCAATCATCTTTTTTGCATGCACACCAGCATCAGTGCGCCCTGCTCCAGTGATTTCCACTTCATAACGCAACAGTACAGAAATCGCTTCTTGAAGCTTTTCCTGTACTGTTATTGCTCCTGGCTGGATCTGCCAACCATGATAGTTTGTCCCATCAAAACTAATATCGATAAAATATCGTGCCATTAACGATTTCTCTGTCTGTCAACTACTCTTTTGAAAGCCTGCTTATGGAACCTGTCTTCAGCTCTTATAACACGCATCACCTTCCCTGCGGGTATCACCTTTAGGAATTTGTTGTGATATGTACGCTGCAGTTCCTTGAGCTTAATATCTTTCTCGTCGTGCTGACGTATCGCGTCTGCGCACTTTGTCTCGTCGTTGAAATCAATTCTTCTGTAATCCTTTCCCGACCTCATCGTCTCGAGCTGCTTCTTTCTCATCTCGCGCCATATGGGCAAGAATTTTGCCGACTCCTCTTGACTCAACTCTGCCTGCGAAATGATAAACGTTTCCAGTTCTGACTCGAATTTGGCAGGATCAAACCTGTTCTTATTTTGTGCAGATATTGTCATGCATACCAATGCAACGGCAAAAAAACTGATAATTCTTTTCAATTTGATTTCCATTTTAGTTAATTTTTACTTGTAACCTGCCACATAGGCATAAATATCCTCGTTGTCGAGCATGAGATAATCATCGACCTGCTGTTCGTAGACCGATGTCTGTTGAATAGTCTGTTCGCCAGAATAAGCCGTTCTGGCATCGTCTTGTGTTGATCTATTGAAGAATAATGAAGCGGTAAACACAGCGATACCTGCCAAAGCAGCTGCATAGAAGTATGGACGAGCTTTAGTGGTGAAGCGCGGCGTCATCGTCACCTTCACAGTCTTAGGCTCTTGCTGCGGCAGTTTATTCATCAGCTCAGCCGACAAACCATCAAAATACCCCTGCGGCACCTTGAACGGATTGTCTTTCCCGAATTGTTGCTTAATGAATTTTTCGTCTTGTTTCATTTTTTATTTGTTTCTTTTGCTAGTTTGACGTTTTATTCTTTCAAAAGTTTAATAGTGGCTCTTTAAAAATTCAGTTATTTTTTTCACAGCGATATGATAGCTTGCCTTAAGCGCGCCTTCTGATGTTCCGAGCACCTTACTCATTTCTGAATATTTCATCTCATCGAAATACTTCAACGTGAACACAGTACGCTGTACTTCCGGCAACCGTGCTATTGCTTCTTGAAGAAGGGCTTGAGTCTCGTCGCCGTCGAAGTATTCATCGGCTTGCAGACGCGATGCAACAATCATATCTCCGCTTGCCGAATCCATCGGATGATTTTTCTGCTTTCTGAGAAAATCGAGTGCCTCGTTGGTCGCTATGCGATAGAGCCATGTAGATATCTTTGATTTGTTTTGGAATTCACCAAGATTAGTCCATGCCTTAATAAAGCTATTTTGCAGAATATCGTTAGCATCATCGTGTGAAAGCACCAGACGACGGATTGTCCAATATAGCTTTTCACTATATTGCTCTACAATAAGCGAAAAAGCATATCGCTGCTTGTCGGGTTGTTCAAGCATCTTTATTATCTCCGACTCTTTACTCATCTACGATTGAAAAAGCTTATTCCGTGTTTTACAAAAAGAGAGGCAAGCGCCAACGTCTGCCTCTCCTAAGGTATAATAAATAATTATATTCTCTACTATCTGACTGAAACCTTTCTGACCACCTTGCCAACTTTCAGTATGTAGCATCCCTTAGGAAGGTTAAGGTCGTAATGCTTATCGGCACCTTCAATCTTTATGGTTTGCACCATAACGCCTGCCACATTATATATTTTCAGGGTTTCACCATTAGCACCTGTGATATGCAAAGTGTTTCCTTGAATGGAGATGGTTATATCCTGAAAGTCGTTGTCGATGATTTCAATCGACGGTACTGCAGATACTATCATTGGCATCCCGAACAATAGCATCGATGCAAAAGTTATCTTGAGTAAACCTTTCAACATATTCTTTACCTATACTATTTGTGGCAAAATTATCAAATAATTTGAAATCTGCAATCTATTGTACGAATAATTATTGCGTTGTTAAGATTATTTAACATCTACAACAAGGTTTTCATCCGAAAGGATGGTGTTTTTGAATATCTTTTGAGCCTCATCGAGCAACACTTTCTCGTCGGTATACCTCGAGCTGTAATGCCCAAGCATCAGTTGTCCGACACATGCATCGCGTGCCACTGTCGCCGCCTCAGCTGCCGTTGAATGGTTGTACTTGCGAGCGTTCTCTACATTGTCACTGGCATATGTCGATTCGTGATAAAGCAGGTTCACCCCCTTCAGATGTTCATGCAGGCGATCCATGTAGGCAGTATCGCTTATGTATGCATACGATCGAGGGCTATCGGCAGGGATTGTCAGCCTACTGTTAGGCACATGCTCGCCGTCGTCGGTTGTCCAGTCGGCACCAAGTTTTATATTCTGAATCTGCGACAATGGTATCTTGTAGAAATCGATCATCTCCCTGCGAATGTGGGGCATTCCCTCTTTCTCACGGAAGACGAACCCGCAACACGGCATGCGATGATTTAGGGGTACCGTCTCTACCGACACACTACGGTCACTATATACGATATTTTTAGATGATGTGTCAATAGGATGAAACACCACCTCGTAGCCTAGCGAGAAGCAAAACATCTCCATCTGGCTCTCGAGCATCGGCCGCAACGCCTCGTGAGCATACACATGTAGTGGTGCCGTGCGTCCGAGGAGCCCGAATGTGGATATCATCCCTATGAGCCCGAAGCAATGGTCACCGTGCAAATGGGTAATAAACACAGCGATTAACTTGTTGAAGTTTATCCCCGAGCGCCGAAGCTGAATCTGTGTTCCCTCGCCACAATCAACCATGAAGAATTTCCCTCTTACCTCGACTACCTGAGCCGAAGAGAAATGCTTCAATGTAGGAAGCGCACTACCACATCCAAGTACATGCACTCTAAACGGTTCCATCCTGTTATGTTTAATACTGGCGTTTATAAGTGAATATTCCCTTGTCGTTCTCGAGATAAAGCGAGTCAGCTGTCAGTTCATATACATTAAATGTATCACGGCCGAGCAGTAGCTTGCCGTTGAATATCTTCCACGAATGCCACTGATTGCTCTCTGCCGATGCCGATGAAGCTACTGCCCCATCGTCTTTAATCTCAAAATTCTTGTCGATGCTTGTCCATTTCCCGAGCAGCGACGTAAGATTTATCACATTCTGCACCATATCTTCTCCGTCAACCCTCTTGCCTGGCATCAGTGCAAGATTGTCACCAACAGCCATTCCGCCTTTCACCGGATCTTCAAGAGCCTCAACATCTTTCATAAAGATAAGCGTGTCGCCCTGTCCGGTTACCAACTGTATAGAATTCATCGATGTACCATCGCCGCACACACCATATATTGTTGAGTCTTTCTCCTCAGGCACAGTCGAAGAATCAACGACCACGACTGGCTCTTTCTTCTCTGTGCACCCCACCAAGAGCAGGCATGCAACCACGATAGCCATAAACAATCGTTTTCTCATATCTTTCATTATTTTTCAGTTTTATCAATTTGCTCTTTCTCTTGCGCCTTTGCCTCGTTCCAGAGGGCATCCATCTCATCGAGTGTCATCTCTGTCAGAGGACGTCCGGCCTTAATTGAGTGTTCCTCGATATAGTTGAACCGTCGGATGAACTTCTGGTTAGTATGCTCGAGGGCATTGTCGGGATTGAGTTTATATAAGCGTGCAGCATTGATGACTGAGAACAGAAAATCGCCAAGCTCGCGAGTAGAGCGGTCCTTGTCTTCCTTCTTCAATTCTGCCTCAAGTTCATCGAGCTCCTCACGCACCTTCGTCCACACATCCTGCTTGTCCTCCCAGTCGAAGCCCACATTGCGTGCCTTGTCCTGTATGCGATAGGCTTTGATGAGCGACGGCAATGCCTCGGGCACACCAGAGAGCACACTCTTGTTGCCATCCTTCTCCTTGAGTTTTATCTGCTCCCAGTTCTGAAGCACGTGCTTTACCTCGTTCTCTTTTCCATCCGACGAGATATCGACGTTGCCATACACATGCGGATGTCTAAAGATTAGTTTATCAGCTTCGTGGTTGCACACATCGGCAATGTCGAACTGTCCCTTCTCCTCTCCTATCTTCGAATAAAACATCGTGTGCATTATCACGTCGCCGAGCTCCTTGCAGATGTTCTGCGTGTCGTCCTTCATCAGTGCATCGCAGAGCTCAAACGTCTCCTCTATTGTGTTTGGCCGGAGGCTCTCGTTAGTCTGTTTCCTGTCCCACGGGCACTCCACCCTCAATCGGTCGAGCACATCGAGCAACCGACCGAACGCCTCAAGTTTTTCTTCTCTTGTATGCATATTCTTTTCGTTTTCCTGATGCAAAGATAATGAAAAAAGAAGAAGGGAGTAATAAAGTAGGAAGAATTTTTGATTGCCGCCGGAATTTTCGGCTCGCAGCACCGTCATCAGTTTTTCCTGGCGGCAGTACATGGGCCTTGTACTCGGAGTACATGGGCTTTGTACTGGGAGTACATGAACGTTGTACTGGGAGTACATGGGCTTTGTACTGTTGGCGGGCAATGGTCATGCTTCGGCATGTGGGCATATAGGGACGCGAATATCGGCGCCTTATATATTATATAAGGTGGTGGGTGATGGGTGATGGAGTAAGGGTGATGGAGTAAGGGTGATGGTTAGTGGTGGGTTGTCACCACATGGTGGTGAATATTTTCGGCGATACGGTCAGCATTATCCATCCCCAGTGGAGCTCGCGGTCGTCGTCGACGGCTCGCTTGAGTGCTGCCATAGTGTCGGTGCCTCGCATGTAGGAGTATCCTGCCCCGATGCTGACGTCTTTCATGAGATTGTACCTGAGAGCTATCTCCAGTTCGTGGCCGAGCGAGCGGTTGTTGTCGATCAACTTGGCGGCTGTGGCAAGATAGTGGTAGGAAAGGTCGGTGGAGAGTCGCTTGACAGGTATCCATCGTCCGCCGACGTACAGGTTCTGCAGGCCTGGGGTGAATCCGCCGACATAGGTTGTCACGTAGAAGAAGTCCATGGCTCCGTAGAACTTATGGTGGGAGCCGTAGAGGGAGCTGAATCCCTTCACCTTGCGGTGTTGTGTCATTCCGATGTGTCCGTGTGGTGGCACGGCAAAGTTTTTGTCGCCGCTCAGGTAGTCGTAGCCACCGTAGAGGGTCAGGCTGGGGTTGATGTCGTAGGATGCTTTCGCACTTGCCATCCACGCATCTACGGGCAGTCCGTTGTTCTCTGTGCCAAACTGGTAGTAGAAGGCAAGCTCTGCGGTCAGTCTGCGGGGATGGTATTTCACGTATGCGCCGACGAGTTGCTCTTGGTATGTTGCCGTGTCGGCAGCGAGTTCAGAGTTCTGCACGCCGACATTCATGAACAGCAGCGAGGCTCCGAGCGGAATTTTGGGCACGTCGTAGTGATACCACAGTGCTTCCATAGCTTTGTAGGGCTGCAGGCCGCCGGCGAAGTAGTGGCCGCCATTCATGTTACCGATATTCTGATTGTACGACCCTATGATGTGAATCTTGTGTCCGTGTCCTTCGTAACCAATTTTCAAGGCGTCGTGCGACATGGCAGTCATTGCCCAATTGTCGGCTCCGAAGATACGCTGGTCGTCGTAGTTGAGGTTCTGACGGCCTATCTGCACAAACAGTCCTTTCTTCGACTGTAGCCTGGCCCAGGCTTCATAGAGGTTGAAGCTGTTGGTCTCCTTGCTTCCCCACGTGCCGCTGTGCTGCGCGGTGACGTGTGCCGAGAGGCCCGGACGCTCGTACTCCATGCCCAGCAGAGTGCGTTCGATGACGAATGCAGCAGTCTGGTCGTCGTTCTCTGTGTTTGAGAGTCCGCCATTACGCAACTCACCACGAGTGAGCAGATTGACATCAACGGTGAACCTGTTTTCCTTTGCTTTCGGTGCCGACATCGTATCGACTGTCTCCTGCGCCGACACTGCAACAGAGCAAAAGATGATGGATGATAACAAAATGGGCTTCATGAGGGAAAAATTGACTTTACTTCTTTAACCACTGATTCATTAACTACTCCAGAAAAGCTGAAACAATCTGCTGTCTTCAAGCTATGGCTTCTGTATTTTGCAAAGGTATTAAAGAAAATACCTCGTACGTATTAAATTTTAGCTAAAAATTGATAAAATAAAGAAAAGTATTGTTAAAGGTGGATTCTATAAATTATGTCGAGTTGATTTTTGGTGTTTATCTGATTGCGGGTATGCAAGTTGAAGAGGAAAGGCAAGCTTTAGTTAACATTAGCTAATTCAATGATTTAATGTAAATTGGAGTTTATTGGTGTGGTGGAGCGTGAAGATTATCAGTGCCTCGATGAGATAGGCTATGAGGTAGCTATACCACATCAGCTGCGGTGCCCACTTGGAAATGGCCCACATGACGGGAATCACCGTCAGCGAGAGGGCAAAGGAGATGAACAGCGCCATGCGGTGGTGACCATAGAGCTTATAGACTATCATTATCACATAGATGTAGCAGAACGGAATAAAGCTGAGGGCAAAGATTCGCAGGGCATCGTCGGTCACGGCAACATATTCAGGATTATCGGCCCCAAAGAGAGCTGCGATGGCCTCAGGATCGATCCATACGAACAGACATGTGACAACCATCGCCACAGTGATGAAGCGAAACGCCTTGCGCAATACGAGTCGGAGTCCATCGGCATCGTTTCTACCCACCTGGATGGCTCCCAGCGACTGAAGTGTCTGGCATGTGCCTGAGAGGAAGAGATTGTAGACCTGCAGCAGGTTCATGCAGACGGCAAAAGCGAAGATACCGGCCTGCCCCAGCGTGGAGAGCACAATTCTGTTGGCCGACAACAGCAACAGCGTCAGACAGATGGAAGCCAAAGCCAACGGTGCACCCTGAGAGAGAACCTTTTTTAGTGAAGAGTGAAGAGTGTAGAGTGTAGAGTTATCTTGCGACGACCAGAACCTGACAAGACGCAGCCGGGTCCGTTTGAAAACGCCAGCAGTAGGTTCTTCATTCCCTGATTCTTCATTCTTCATTTTTAATTCTTCATTCTTCATCCAGTGGGTCAGCAGAATGGCTATACCGACAAGATGACCAACGACGGTGGCTGCCGAGGAACCGGTTATGCCCCACCCCAACCACTGAATGAACACAATGTCGAGGCAGAGGTTTACTACGTTGTCGATGATGACAGCCAACGACACCAACCGTGGCTGCCCGTCGACGCCCACCATCGTGGAGAGACCCCACATCAGGATGAACGCAGGATTACCCAAGAGCAACACCTGAAGATACTGGCGCACCAAGGGCAACAACTGCTCCCTACTGCACAGCAGGCGTGTTGTCTCGTCGATGAAGAACAGACCGCAGAACACGGCCAGCAGCACACCGAGGCCTACGCTCACCGTGAGCGCAAGGGAGAAATAGCGACGTGCCAAGCTGATGTTCTTCTGCCCCAAAGCATAGCCCACCAGCATCCCTGCACCTGCATTGATGAGCAGGTGCAGGGTGAAGATGAACTGATTGACAGGTTTCGACAGGTTGATGGCACTGACACCGTCGGCACTGATAAGATTACCAACAATGATGCCATCGACAACGTTGCCAAGGCAACCTGACAAAGCTACCAGGACATAGGCCCACAGGTAGTTGTAGAACTGCTTATTGATATCAGAGTTCATTGTTCTGTGTTCATAGGTTACTACTCAAAGAATCCGAATCCTCCCAGGGCTGTCAGCATGCGTTCGACGTAGTCCCACGACGTTGGGCTCCAAGCGAAGCCTAGCCTGTAGAGCACCTGTGTGGTATAGTCGTTGTCGCGCACCACATCGGCTGTCTTCTGACCATGGGCCATGTCTTGATAAGCCAGCAGCGATGCCATCTTACGGGCTTTCTGCGGGTCGTCCTTCGCCTGTTCCATTGCATCGGCAAACTCTTCCTGCTCAACGAAGCGAATGCTGTCGCCGACGGCTTTCAGTCCCATCAGCACATCGCCAAGGAACTGGCCGTGGATGTTGTAGGGATGGAACACCGTGCATTCCTTCGGCGTGGTGGCGAGCAAGACGATGGCACGGCTCACCTCATTGATGGGTGAGAACTCCACACGCTTGTTGCGCATGGCGTATGGACAACATCCCAACATGTTGTAGACCTTGATGCGTCCCATGAACGAGTTAGTCGAGAAGTTGGCCTGGAACTCGCCATCGGTGCTGCGTGCCGCCAGGTTGCCCACGCGCATGATCTTTGCACTCAGCCCGTGAAGAGCAACGGCATCGAGGATCAGACGCTCGGCCATGAACTTCGAATAGATGTACTTGTTACCAAGATATTGTCCCATGTAGAGTCGTTGCTCGGTGAAAATATCGTCCTTCTTGGCTCCGACCCACATACCGCGTGTGCTGGCAGTGGAGACGTGAATGAGTTTAGCTCCCGTCTTGACACAGTATTCCACACAGCGCCGGGCACCGCCGATGTTCACATCTTCAATCTCCGTTCCTTCGGAGAAGTGCTTCACGATGGCAGCACAGTTGAAGACGGTGTCTATTGGACGCTGTCCATCGGGTGATCCGGCCGTAACAAGTTGCTCAATATCCTGAGTTACATCGCCCAGCACTACATGCAGGCGAACATCGAAGAGCTCATTGAAGTTGTTGGAGAAGTAATAGAAGAGCAGTGTGCGTAGGCGTCTTTCGGCTGTTTCCTGATTCTTTCCGCGCACCAGGCAGTAGATATTCTCAGCATCGCTGTCGATGAGCTCGCGCAGGATATGGATGCCCAGATAACCTGTTGCTCCTGTCAGCAGAACATTTCCTAAAGTCTGACGCTCACCACGTCGGAAGCTATCGAGGACATTGTGCTGCAGGAGGTTATTGATGGCGGTATAGTCGAATCCGCTCACCTCATCGGTTCCTGTCTCGACTTTCTCTCCTGTTATTAACTCGGCCAGCTTTCTCGGAGTAGGATTGGCAAAGACGTCGCCATAGGCAATATGATGTTCTCTCTTGTCGGCTTCGATGATGACTTGCATCACGACGAGCGAGGTGCCTCCCAGCTCGAAGAAATTGTCGGTGGCACCGACTCTATCCATTTGCAGTATGCCGGCGAAGATATCGCAGAAGTCGCGTTCCACATCGTTAGCCGGAGCCTCATAGGCTGAGCTGACGGCGAGCACAGGCTCAGGCAGCGCCTTCACATCGGTCTTGCCGTTGGGCGTCATCGGCATCTCCTTCAGTTGCAGGTAGGCCGTAGGCACCATATACTGCGTCAGACTCTTCGAGATCTCTGCCTTCAAATCAGCCGGAGATATTTCGTGGTCGGCAGTATAGTAGGCGCAGAGATGCTCTTTGTCGTTGAGTTTGCGAATGATGATGACTACCTTCTTCATACCTTCCACCTTCAGCATCACGTTTTCAATCTCGCCAAGTTCGATGCGCAGACCACGCAATTTAATTTGGTGGTCGGTGCGTCCGAGGATGAGCACATTTCCATCAGGCTGCCACTTGGCGTAGTCGCCCGACTTATAGATGCGCGTGCCGTGGTAGTCGACAAAGCGCTCGCGGGTCATCTCGTCGAGGTTGTTATAGCCGCGTGCCACACCTCGTCCGCCGATAAAGAGTTCCCCTACGACACCGACAGGCAACTCGTTGCCATCGGCATCGACAATGAACTCCCTGACATTGAGCTGAGGTTTACCCACAGTGACAATCTGGGCATTGGTCAACTCGGCATTGTTCGACGCTACGGTGATCTCCGTCGGGCCATAGCAGTTGAAGATGCGTGCCTTCGTGACGCTGCGCATCTTAGTCAGCAACGCGTCGCTGAACTTCTCTCCTCCGGCACGACAGATCCTGAGGCCAGCTATCGTATTGCAGAAATCTGGGCTTGTAAGCCACGTCTGCCAACGCGACGGTGTTCCACTTACCATGTCGATGTGCTGGCTGCTGATTAGCTGCGACAGCTCGAGAGGATTATTCGCCTGGTCCTCAGTGGCGAGGATGAGTGTCTTGCCGTTGAAGTAGGCCATGCCTATATCCTGCAAGGCTGCATCAAAAGAGATTGTCGTCACGCTGAGGATGCGGGTAGCATCGGTCAGTACGGCGTGAGCAAAAACATTAGCGGGATGACCATAGAGGTAGTTGCAGATGCCTTCGTGCCGCAGCATCACTCCTTTCGGCCGGCCCGTCGAACCGCTCGTATAAATGAGGTACGCCAGATCGTCTGGGGTGATAGGAGCAGGCTGATATTGTTCATCTGCATACTGGACGAGCGTCTCTACGTCGATTGCCTTGTCGGCAGGTACGGTATCGAGACGATCGGCAGTGGTGATGATATAACGGGCTTCACTGTCTTCCAGAATAAGTTTTACACGATCGGCTGGATAGTCAGGGTCGCAAGGTATATAGGCAGCGCCAGCTTTCATCACACCGAAGAGAGAGAGGATCAGTCGGCTTGTTCGTGGCAGCAGGAGGGCTACGCGGTCGCCGGGGTTGACTCCTCGTCGGCGCAGACCGTTTGCTATGCGATTGGTCAGATTGTCCATCTCGCTATAAGTATATGTGGCATCGCAGGCCACGAGTGCCTCTTGCTCGGGCTGTATCTTGGCGAAGTGGCTGATGCAGTCGTGGAAGAAGCGGAAGGGAGCATCTGGAGAATTGAGACTTGCAACGTGTGGGTCAAGCGCTTGCTCACGTAGACGCCCCAGTTGTTCTTCCTGATTCTTGCTGACAATCGAAAGTCGGCGCACCTTACCTTCGGGTTCGGCCATCATGTGCTCAGTTACTGCAACAATACTCTCAGCCAAGGCCTCGCCCAGGGCTGGTGAGTAGACGGCGTCATCATATTGCACCACTACTCCGCGTGACTCAATCTTGATATTGATTTTGAACTTCGGTACGTTCAACTCCAGCAGCTCCTGGTCTACAGTCTTCCCGTCGACTTTATATTCCGACAGCACGCCCACCTGATAGGCATAGGCAATGGCCGGTCGGAATCCAAAGTCGGATGCGATGCGGGCAAAGGGATAGTCCTCGTGGCGCAGTGTTGCGTCGAAGGTCTGGCTGGTCTGCCGCAGAAATTCACCGACGCTGACATCCTCCACATTGATTCCGAGGGCAAGTGTATTAACAAACATACCCACCGTATCGGCAATCTTCAGGTTCGAACGTCCACTGCTCACCGTACTAAGATATACCTCACGATTGTTGGTGTAACGTGAGACGACATAAGCTGTAGCAGCAAGGTAAAGGTGTGCTGGTGTAATCTCATGTTGACGGCAGAAGGCCGTAATGGCTGCCACCCTGTCGTCACTCACTCGACAGACAGCTTCACCGATGAACCCCGTCTTGTCGGTCTTAGGTAGATCGGAAGGTATCTCGCTTGCTCCTTCGCATGTTTGCAGTTTTTCGGCAAAAAATTTCTGCGAGGCCTTGAACTTTTCGCTGTCCTCTGCCCTCTGCTGGTCGGCCACAAAGTCGAGATAAGTGTAGTCTTCTTTCTCCACGCCATGCCCTTCGAGGGTCTGGCAAAGCTGGTGAATGAAAAGGTCGGCAGACCCACCGTCGAAGATGAGGTGGTGTACATCCATCAACAGCGATATTCCTTGTTCGGTTCTCACCACCTCGAAGCGACAGAGTGGTGCTTTCTGCAGATTGAAGGGCTGTACGAAATCATTCTTATAGACAGACAGTTGCTCTGTACTCATCTGCGTAATGGGAACCTCGACAGAAACGCTATCTTCAATAGTCTGCACTATCTCCTCGCCTTCAGCACTGAAGTGCACGCTCAGTTCAGGATGGCATTCTACCACTTGTTTCACAGCATCGACGAGTCGACCGGCATCTGTTCCGACAGGGAATGTGAGCATATACGGGATATTGTATATGGTCGAAGTAGGATTCTTTAGACATTCGAAGTAGACACCTGTCTGTGCATATGAAAGGCCCACGGTCGTCAATCCGCCTGCGACTGTTTGCATGGCTGATTCTGGTTTGCCTCGGGCAGAAGTAGTATCCGTCTTGATGTCGTTGGCCGACAGGAAGGAGCTGAGTATTTCATTCTCTACGCTCTGTATCGAACCACCTTTCACCAAATCCCTCGAATCGAGCGTCACACCAAAGCGTTTGTTCACCAGCACCGCCAGTTTTATGGCAGAAATGGAGGTCAGTCCAACATAACCCAGATTAGTGGTGATGCCGAAATCGCTATTGTTCACGATGCCTGCGACCATTTCCTTAAGCTCCTGTTCAAGAATGTTGAGCGGAGCCTGTTCCAGATTTTGTTCAGCGGCAGCAATCACTGGTACAGGCTTAGGCAGTGCCCGCTTATTTACTTTCTGGTTCTGATTCAGCGGGATAGCGTCAATCTGCATTGTGACGGCAGGCACCATGTATGGAGGTTTCTGGTCGAGGATGAAATTGTTCAGCGCTTCAATGTCGATCTGTTCATCGCTGACGATGTATGCGGCTATAAACTTGCCGCTCGCTCCCTCTTCGTCGAAAGCTTGCACAGTGGCATCCTTGATGCGGGGGAACTCGCGGATGACTGCCTCAACTTCTTTCAGTTCGATACGGAAACCGCGTATCTTCACCTGTCCGTCGCGGCGACCCACGAACTGTATGTTGCCATCAGGCAGGAAGCGCACAATGTCGCCAGTGCGATAGACACGGGCATATTTTTCGTTGTCGGTAAACGGATTGCTGATGTAAACCTCTGCTGTCTTCTCGGGGCGGTTCAGATATCCACGGCTCACCTGTGGGCCGCTCACCCACAGCTCACCTGCGGCACCTATTGGCAGCCGACGGCCCTGAGGGTCGACAACGTACAGGCGCATATTGTCGAGCGGGGCTCCGATGGGGATGTCGTTCCGTTTCTTGTCTACATGATAGGTGGTGGTGAAGATTGTACATTCCGTAGGGCCATAGACGTTGTAGAATTGATAGCCCTCCGGCGGGGTGATGCTGGCCAGTTTCTCTCCTCCTGTCGAGAGGCAGGAGAGTGAGTGGTTTTCTATATTCGCAGCAAACTGGTATCCCACCTGCGTGGTCATAAAGGAATGGGTTATATGGTTGGCCTCGAAATAGTCGTTGAGTGCTATCAGGTCGAGGCGCAGATCTTCGGGAACGATATATACAGTGGCGCCACACGTCAGTGCCGGATACATATCCATCATGCATGCATCGAAGCCATAGCTGGCGTAAGCCGCCACGTTGTGCTCCGGCCGCAAGCCGTAGAAACGCTGATACCAATGGCAGAAGGCCACCAGATTACCGTGTGTCAGCTGGCAACCCTTTGGCACTCCAGTGGAACCGGAAGTATAGAGGAGGATGAAAAGACTTTGTGGCGACAGCTGAGAAGCAAGAGGCTGGATATTACCTTGCAGGCTCTTCAGGTCTTTTGTCAACAGCACCTCGCCTTCGTATTCGTCTACCAGGTCGCGCAGTTCCCCGTCGGCAATGAGCAGTCGGGCATTGGCATCTTTCATCATGAAGATGAGTCGCTCTTTTGGATAGCTGGGGTCGAGCGGCTGATATGCGCATCCGGCCTTCAGCACACCGAGCGAGGCGATGGCCATCCACTCGCAGCGGGGGATGAGCACCGAGACGACATCCTCCAGTCCGAGCCCTTTTTCTGACAGGTAAGCGGCAATGCTATCGCTCATCGCATCGACTTCGGCATATGTGTAGCGTTTATCCTTGAACACCACGGCAACACCATCTGGCGTCTTCTCTGCCTGCTGACGGAACAACGACACAATCGTCTGCCGGTCGTCGTAATCTACATCGGTCTGGTTGAAACTGTCGAGGGTTGCCGTCTGCGATGCCGTGGTGATGACAACGTCGCACAGGCGTTCTTTTGTAAGGAATCCTTCCACGACGGCTTCATAGCTCTCCAGGAACTGACTGATCAGTGCCTGCGAATATTCGTTGCTGTTGTATTCGGCCTTCACTTGGTAATGGCCGTTAAGGATGAATGCCTTCAGGTAGAGCGAAGCGTCCAGCGTGCTGTTACAGAGGTGGACGGTCTTCATCGGCTTGCCGCATAGTTTTTCGTCGGCAAACAGCATGCCGTGCCATGCAAACATAGAGTTGCTCTGTAGGCCCAAATCGTTGACAACGTCGGTGAAGGAGTAGGCCTCATGCTTGCGCACACCACTCATCTGTTTCTGTCCAGCTTTCAGATAGTCGAGCACCGTGGTCTCGTTGTCAAACTTCGCATACACCGGCAATGTCTTCACCGCCATACCCACTGAATGCAAGAACCGCTTGTCGTTGCGCCCGTTGTATATAGTGGTAAACAGCGACTCTTGCTCGTTGTTGTACTTAGCCAGCAAATAGCTGTAGGCCATTGTGAAGAGATTGCTTTTGAAGATGCCGTTCTCCTTGCAGAAGGCTTCCACTCTCGCCATTTCCACACTCAGCGTGCGCAGCACCGAGGCTTCGCTGTGTTCAGGCTCCTCGAGGTCGGGCATCAGTTGCGTAAAGCAGTCGCCGCAGTCGAAGTTCTGAGCATACCACTGCTTTCCTTCCTCGAAAGCCTCCGACTGCCGCAGTGCCTTCTCGGCCACCGACAGTTCGGCCAGTGTCAGGCTCTCCGTCGCCAGGGGCTCACCGTTGTAGGCTTTGTCTACATCGGAGAGCAACAGCTTGTAGGTTGTGTAGTCGGAGATGATATGGTGAATGTCGAGGAAGAGGTAGAAGTGGTCTATATCTTTCAACAGCCGGATGTGGAACAGCCGTCCGCCATAGATGTCGAAGGGCTGGATCATCCCTGTCTTTTCGGCCTCGATGTCAGCCACGTGTTCTACGGTCAAATCAAACGTTTCCGTGTCGTCGATGGTCTGCTGCGGGTCACCGTCGCCATCGAGTTCGATGCGTGTGAACAGCGTGGGGTGATTCTCCACTGTTGCCACGACAGCCTTTCTGAGTCGCTCTTCGTCGAGACCGCCATCGAGTACATACAGATAGGGGACATTATAACAAGGCTCACCGATATGTCCCACGCACTCAGCGTAGATGCCATACATCGATTTACTTAGAGGCGCTTTTGTGATCATAATTCTTTTCGGCTTTTGTGTTAGTCCTCAATTTCGAAGAGGCTTGTGAAGCCTGTCATCTGGAACACGTCTTTGATGTTTTCGTTCACATGGTGCAGCACCACCTTGCTGCCTCCGGCCTTGGCTCCTTTCACGAGGCTAACGAGGATGCGCAGACCGCTCGAGGCGATGTATTCAAGGTCTTTGCAGTCGATGTCTACGTTCTTGCCATTTGCCTGGTAGAGCGGTTGGAGTCTTTCGTTCACTTCTACAGCTGCCACCGTATCGAGTTCGCCTTCGAGTGTCACGAGGAAGCGGTCGTTCAATTCTTCAATCGTTGTTTTCATTTTCTATATATTTTTTACTATTTAATTTAAGATTCCGAAGTTAAGTATTATGAGACTTGTCGAGCCCGAGGCGAGACCCTCTGACTGCAAGGAAGAAATTATGCATTATATCTGATTGCCAGGAGTGTGAGGTCGTCGCTTTGCTCGGTGTGCTCGGCATAACGCTTCACGTCGCCGATGATGTCGTCGATGAGTTCCTTTGGTGCCATCCCGTGCCGGTCGGTCAACAGCTGCACGACATTCTCTCGCCCGAACAATTTGCCCTGAGCATTGCGTGCCTCGGTCAGTCCGTCGGTATAGAGGAATATTGTCTGTCCGGCGGCTATGGCCGTCTGCTGTTTTTCGTAGACAAAGTCGTCGAACAGTCCTACCGGCATGTTCGGCTTAATGTTGAGAGGCTGAGCGTCGATCAGCGGCCGTTCATGACCTGCATTGCAGTAGTCGAGCACGCCCGTCTTCAGGTCGAGCACGCCAACGAAGAGCGTGACAAACATGTTCGACTTGTTGTTGCGGCATGCCGTGACATTAATTCGCTGCACTATGCTGGCGGGATTGTCCTCCTTCGAAGCGATGCTGTGGAACAGCGTCTGTGCGACGGCCATGATCAGTGCGGCGGGCACACCCTTACCGCTGACGTCGCCTATGCAGAAGAACAGCTTGCCGTCGCGCAGGAATACATTGTAAAGGTCTCCTCCCACCTCGCGTGCCGGTATCAGTCGTCCCTCCACCTGCACCTCGCCGATGCCTCGCAGCGACGGTTCGTCCTGGGGCAGCAGTGCCTGCTGTATGCCGTTGCCTATCTGCATCTCGCGATCGATGCGCTCCTGTTGCATCAGCGACTGGCGCAACTTTTTGCCGTTGCGGGCAAAGATATAGATGATCAGCGACAGCACGAGCAGTCCTGCGAGAGTGGCCCAGAAGATGTTACGCCGCATCGTGGCAAGCTCGCCGAAGGCCTCGTCGTCGTAGACCACCTTCGCCAGCACCCAGTGGGGCTCATACTTTTTGCGGGCATAATATACGCGTCCCTTGCGCTGATGCTCGTCACTGAAGTAGAAGCACGTCACCCTCCCGTCTGCCTTATCTTCCTTTTTCACCGTCGGGTCGACCACCATTGCGGCTATTCTGTCGGCCAGTTCCTGACTGCATAGGGTTCCCACCGGTGCGGCAATCACGCCGCCTTCCTCTTTGAGTGCGAGTGAGAAGCTCGATGGATGGAGGCGCATATCGCTCATTGTCTCGCTTATCCAGTCGGTGGTGATATCGATGCCGAGTGCTGCCACGGGCTTTCCTTTGCCGTCGCGCAGGGGCAGCGCATAGGTAGTCACAATGCTTTTGGCGCCATCGGCATCCAAATATGGCGTGCTCCATTTCATCGTATCGCCGCGCATGCACGTCTGAAAGAGTTCAAGCTGTGTATAGTCGTGCTGAGCCGAACCAATCTGCTCGACGACAACAGAGTCGCCCTGACGATGTGCATAAGGTTCATACCAGCGGCCTTTCTGCGGGTAGAAGCCCGGAGTGAACGACACGGCGACCCCCACTACCTTGCTGCCTCCGTTCTCCACCATACTGCTGACCATCGTTTCCATGTAGCCAGGGTCGTCGAGATGTCGCTGGGCATGCCACACTTGGTTCATCGCCTGACCCACCGTTGAGTTCAGGTTGCCGTCCATGCGCATTGCCGATGCGCGCAGCATGATGAGCACCTGTTGCTCGAGGTTGCGCTCCATCATGCCGCGTGTGTAGCGATACTGAATGGCTGCTATGGCCTCAAGCAGCAGGGCAGCCAGTACGACGGTGACGAGTCCCGACTGCACACTCTTCCTTCGGAAGCGCCTTTTGATGTCTTTTTGTCCTCCTTGCATATCTATATCGCTTTCTCCATTCTTAATATATTGTGTCCTCCGACGCGCTCGTAGCTCAGTCTGTCGGTCATCTTTTGCATCAGTATGATACCCAGTCCCCCTGGCGGACGCTCGTCGGCCGATACAGTCATGTCGTTCTGTGATCCCTGGGTGGGGTCGAATGGCAGTCCGTCGTCGTCGATGGTCAGAAGGAGGCGTCCGTCTGCCACTTCCGCACTGACGACGATGGCCGTTGCATGCCCATAGCCGACTACGTTCACCACGGCCTCTTCCAGGGCCAGCCGCAGCCGATGAGCATCACTGTCATCCATACCAGCCGACGTCGTTGCCTGCGCTACAAAGGCTCGCAGACGTGAAATCTCGTCCATAGACGGCCTGAGAGTCAAGGGATCTGTCATATTGTAGTTCTTTGTCCGGGAAACCGAGGCTATGCCTCTTTGATTTTTTATACTGTTTAAATTTGTGTGTAAAGTTACAAATATTTTTTAAAAAAAGCATTTTATCCATAATATTTATACCATTTTTTAATAAAATGTACTACCATACTGGCTTTCGATGTCCTGCCCTGCTGTGGCAGCATGCAGGCCGATAGATTGCGGCAATAGGCACCACAGGATTCTTTTTTTCATTGCAACGACCAGAGTACATGATTCTTGTACTCGCAGTACAAAAGCCATGTACTCGCAGTATAAGAGCCATGTACTTGCAGTACAAAGCCCATGTACTGTTGCCAGGCGCGCCTGATGGTCTTGACAAAGCACCCGGAAGCGACGGATTGTAACCCTCATAGACGGAGGCCAGACAGGTTGGAAATGTACTTTCTTGTATGCCAAGCCTGCGTATAAGTCAACGAAAAGAACCGGTTTTTATAAGCGGAAATTCAGTTTTTTTGGTTTTTTGATGGCTGTTACACAAAGTTTTAGTAACTTCGCGGCCAAAAGAAAATTAAAACACTAAAATATTAAAGTATTAAAATATTAAAGTATTAAAAGGTCATGGTGGAATTAGCAACAAAGTACGACCCGAAGGCTGTCGAGGGCAAATGGTATCAGTATTGGCTTGACAACAAGCTGTTCAGCTCAAAGCCCGACGGCAGAGAGCCTTACGTGATAGTCATCCCTCCTCCCAACGTGACGGGGGTGCTGCACATGGGGCACATGCTCAACAATACGATTCAGGACATCCTCGTGCGCCGAGCACGCATGGAGGGGAAGAATGCATGCTGGGTGCCCGGCACCGACCACGCGTCGATAGCCACAGAGGCAAAGGTGGTGAAACGCCTTGCCGAGCAGGGAATAAAGAAGCACGACCTCACGCGCGAGCAGTTTCTCGAGCATGCATGGGACTGGACCCACGAGCACGGAGGCATCATCCTGAAGCAGCTCCGACGGCTGGGAGCATCATGCGACTGGGACCGCACGGCGTTCACCATGGACGAGAAGCGCTCGGAAAGCGTGACGAAAGTATTCGTCGACCTCTACAACAAAGGCTACATATACCGCGGACTGAGGATGGTGAACTGGGACCCGAAGGCACTCACGGCACTATCTACAGAGGAAGTGATCTACAAAGAAGAGCACTCGAAACTGTATCATCTGAAATATTATCTTGCCGATCAGGAGAACATCACCGTCGGCGAGGGCGACGTGGTGCACAAAGACGAGAAAGGATACTACGCCGTAGTAGCCACCACACGCCCTGAGACGATCATGGGCGACACGGCAATGTGCATTAATCCGAAAGACCCGAAGAACCAGTGGCTGAAAGGACACAAGGTGGTGGTGCCGCTCGTGGGACGAGTCATCCCCGTGATAGAGGACCGCTACGTGGACATAGAGTTCGGAACGGGATGCCTGAAAGTGACTCCTGCCCACGACACCAACGACTACATGCTGGGCAAGACGCACAACCTCGAGACGATCGACATCTTCAATGCCGACGGGACGATTTCCACACAGTCGCCCCTCTACGTGGGAATGGACCGCTTCGACTGCCGCCGACAGATAGTGAAAGACCTCGCCGAGGCGGGACTGATGGAGAAGATGGAGGACTACGTGAACAAGGTGGGCTTCTCGGAACGCAACCCCGACACGGCCATCGAGCCTAGACTCTCAATGCAGTGGTTCCTCCGCATGAAGCATTTCGCCGACATCGCCCTACCACCAGTGCTCAGCGGCGAACTGAAGTTCTACCCTGCAAAATACGTGAACACCTATCGCAACTGGCTGGAAAACATCCAGGACTGGTGCATCTCGCGACAGCTGTGGTGGGGACACCGCATCCCAGCCTACTACATCGACAACGACGAGGAGAACTTCGTAGTTGCTGAGACGGCCGAGGAAGCCCTCCGACTGGCAAAGGAGAAAACGGGCAACAACGAACTGACGATGGAGAATATCAGGCAGGACGAGGATGCTCTCGACACTTGGTTCTCGTCGTGGCTGTGGCCGATATCGCTCTTCGACGGCATCAACAACCCGGGCAACGAGGAAATCAACTACTACTACCCCACCTCCGACCTCGTGACAGGACCCGACATCATATTCTTCTGGGTGGCCAGAATGATTATGGCCGGATATGAATACGTAGGGAAGATGCCGTTCAGGAATGTTTATTTCACAGGCATCGTCCGCGACAAGCTGGGAAGAAAGATGTCGAAGTCGCTGGGCAACAGCCCCGATCCCATCGCCCTGATAGAGAAGTACGGCGCCGACGGAGTGCGCATGGGCATGATGCTCTCGGCTCCTGCCGGAAACGACAT
>CACZRN010000026.1 GCA_902783625.1 uncultured Prevotellaceae bacterium | reverse complement strand
TTGGGAAGAGAAAGCCCTGCTATATTTACATTAAGATTTGCCATAAACGATACATTATTTGTTCCATAACAGTTTGCGGGTGTCGAAAACAGGCCCATCCTTGCACACACAGAGATTGCCGTCAACGGTCTTCTCAACGCAGCAAAGACATGCTCCCAGTCCACATGCCATCAAATTTTCAAGCGAGGCTTCACACCTTATTTTATTATTATACGCGTAAGAGGCCACGGCTTTCATCATCGGATTGGGGCCGCACGTATATATCATGTCGAATGACTCGTCTGCAAGTATGGTATGGTTTGTTACAAACCCACGCTGACCGGCAGAACCGTCCTCGGTGGTGATATACACTTTTCCTGTCTGCTCAAACATTTCACGCTCGAGAATATCGTCTGCAGTACGCGCTCCAAGCAAAAACGACGGAGCCACACCTGCTTCTGAAAGCCTGCGCCCAAGGAACAAGAGCGGTGCCACGCCAACACCTCCTCCCACCAACAATACCCGGCTGGCGGGATTGATATCTATCGAAAAGCCATTACCTAGAGGGAAGATGCAATTCAGCTTGTCACCTTTCTCCTTGCTGGCAATAGCCTTTGTTCCGTCGCCAACGATCGCCACAAGAAGCCATAGCTCGTTGTTATCGGCATCGAAAAGATTTATTGAAATAGGACGGCGAAGGAAAGTGGACGTTGAGCCATCAGCTAACACCTCGACAAACTGCCCCGGAATCATTGGTGGAAGAGAAGTCGACGACGTCAAACGGAGAAGGGAATGGTGGGCTGTGAGGCTTCTGTTCTCCACAACAACCAAGTTTTCTACTGCTTTATTCATGTCAAAACGAATAATAATCTTCGCAAAAATACAAAAAAAGACGGTAACTCCATGCTTTCATACGAACAAATAGCTCGGAAAAACATAAAATCACCGTGTTTTTTTCAATTTGAGTACCAACAACACCATATTGTCATCTCAAAAGAACAACAAAGAATAAACTATTTCTTTGGTACGAATGATTCAAAAGTCTGATCATCAAAAAAGATCCTAATCTCAGTTATTGACCGCTCCTTTTTGTTAAAATTTTTAACTAAATTCAACTCTTCATTTCGACCGGAAAAACGCTGATCTGAACGTCGAGATGAAGGGGTGTCATGCAACTGAGATGTCTCAGGAAGAGAATCAAAAAATCCTGGCTGAGGATTTTCCGATGGCTGATGTGCCTCGCCACTATTATCTGCAGGCTCAGAATTTTTATCTGTGAACATTTCACCTTCACCATACATCAACCAGGCAAGATTAATTGTCGGCAATTTCTTTTTTATAGCATCGACATAATTCAAAGTAGGATTTGAACGTCCACTGAACAAACTGCTAAGAGCTGCTGGTGACACTCCAAGAAATTCTGCGAATCCTTGTTGAGTCATATGCTGACTCATCATGAGTTGTTTTATTCTATCTTTCATCGTATATAAGCAAAAAAACAGTAAAAAAATCGATTTTTCTTTGATTTTACAAAAGTAAAACAAAAAATTTAAATATCAAAAACAAATCTGGAAAATCTTAAAAATTAAAATTCGCGTTTGTTTTTGTAAATATTTACAGGTGTAATGTTGTGAAAATAAAACTGGTATTCACAATTTAAAATTGTAGATTCTTGTAAAAATACGATATAAGTAATTATGTTTACCAAAATACTATTAAATACCTGATTATTAGATATATACTAATTAATTGTTCATAAAAATCGGGCTTTTGATGCACTTTTTTGACTATACACCTATCTTTTTCGTAGTATAATTATTTAATATTTACGCATAACATGCTGATTTTTAACGAATTATATAATGATGAATAAAATGAATAAATATAAATATTGTGTTTTAAACGCGGTATTTATTGTTTGTTATACTAAATTGTAATTGTAAAATATTTAACGTCTTGAAGGAGCGCTCCATGTGCTTATGTAAAATCTGTTTTGATTTTAAAATGTAAATTTGGCATTTTTGACTGTTAAGATGTGTGAAGAGTAAATTGGCGGAAGGAAAAAGTGCGATTTTTGCTTGTTTTTTGATGAATTTGAAGGCAAGTCGGGGATAATTTCAAATGTTTGAGTTTCAGAGGGGTTTATTTTTGAAGAAATGCCCTATTTATCGGCATTCGCGGCTGATTTTTCTTGTATGGAAAAAAGTTTAAAATAGAAACAAAAACACCTAAAAAACACCTCCAAAACCGGTATTATTGGTTAAAAATGGTGTTTTTAGGGTGTATTTTTGAAGGTAAAATACGCCTGAAGAAGCAGGAAAAAGTAATTTTTGTGGTAAAAAAATCAGTGCAAAATGAAAAAGATAAGTTCGGACAGAAGTTCTTCTTTGGTGGTATTCGAGTTTCCCAGACCTTTACCTTTTTCATCAACCTCTCTTAGTTTTGCAATAATCTGCATGGTTTTCGTGGCAGTGTAAAATTGCATTGCTGTGACATAATCACGTATCCCCCACCCCGACTTCATATCCAGATCGCGTGCTAAAGCAGCCTCATTATTTTTGTTGCGACTATAGTGCGCAATCATCAGATTTTGGAAAAAACCGAACAGTAATGGTACGACAGAAAAGATGTTTCCTGCCTTGTCGTTTTTGTTAAAATATTTAACGATCAAATTTGCTTTATAGATATCGTGTCTTACTATAGCTCGACGTAGTTCGAAAGCATTAAATTCTTTGCTCATGCCTATTTTTTCCTCAACAAGCTCCGGAGTTATCCTTCTGTCTGTTTCGGGGAGAGAAATCAGCAGTTTATCGCATTCGGATATCAAGCGACTGATATCGGCACCAACAGATTCGGCTATCATGAAAGCAGCTTTGTTGTCGATGGTGGCATTTCGTGTCTGAACATACGACGTGATGTACCCTGGCAACTCATTTTCCTTCTTTTTTGCGCTCTCATACACCACTCCATTCGCCGAAGCCAGCGACACTACGCGTTTTCGCATGTCCATGCGTCCGTTTTTATAGCATAGCACGAGAATTGTCGTCGGCACAGGCTTTTCCAAGTATTTCTCAAGAGGTTCAAGGCTTTTCATGTTCTGAAATTCCTTCACTATGACCACCCTAAACTCCGACATCATCGGATAACCTTTGCACAAATCGGCAAGCTGCGAAGCCGAGATATCCGATCCGAACACGATATTTTGGTTAAAATCGCGCTCATCCTCATTGAGCACGTTCTCTGCAAGATAGTCTGAAATACGGTCGATGAAGTATCCTTCGTCGCCCATGAGCAAATACACGGGTACGAACTGCCGCGCTTTCAGACTTCGCATTATCGATTCGTAGGTCGATAGATTTGTTTTTTCTGCCATTTTATGCCTGGAAATACTTGATTTATTTACAATCATATCCCACAGTATAGCGATTTTCTACCCCACCACAGAAAATGGTTCCTCTTTCAAAAAAGAGTATCCGTCTTTTATCACACAAGCGAGTGTGCCTTCGTTTCGGATATAATAGACTCGCTAACCGAGCTTTCACTTTGGCAAAGTTAGTAAAAATCGAGGGCAGTACAAAAAGAATTTATTCTTTTTTAATGCAAAGATGACCAAACTTCTTCGTCCGCAGGATGGGAAAACAAATAAAGAAGAATGGCTCTTGATAAACTGAATAGAGAAAGAAACAAAGTGGATAGAAAACGGATTAATTATTTCGAACAAATAATTTTGCTAGCAAAATTTCAAATAAAGAGGCTCTTTAACGGCATTAGATGGGCTCTTTAATGAAAAATTTGCTAGCAAAATTTTCAGAGCACAATGCGAAAGAGTAAAACAACACGCCAAAGTTAGCTCGATAAAGATGTATTATGTTACTGAAAGGGACTGCATATCAGCGTCTTATGTAAAAGTTCGCAATAGGTTTTAATTGCCATCGATGCTCTACATTATAACTGCTACGAGCAGAAAAAGCAATTTTATATCCTTCTTTTGTGTTGTATATAAATAAAAAAGAATAATTTTGCAGGTGTGGAATCAATACTCCGATAACATATAATCCACACCAGGAGAGCAGTGACAAACAAAAAGACAATGCAACTCAACCTGCCGCCTTTCGACATGAAATTGTCGGGCACCCGCGAGCGGATGAAGGTTTTCGACATTCTTCGGCGGCGCTATGTTGCACTCACTCCCGAAGAGTGGGTGCGGCAGCATTTTGTCAACTACCTGATCAACCACTTGGGCTACCCTGCCCCATTGCTTGCCAACGAGGTGCAGTTGACCGTCGGCGAAAAGCATTTGAGAGCCGACACCGTGCTCTTCAGCCGCGACATGCGCCCCAGGATGATTGTGGAATACAAGGCTCCGAGCGTTGCCATCACACCCGACGTATTCAACCAGATAGCCGTCTACAACACGCTGCTCCACGTTGATTATCTGGTAGTTAGCAACGGTATTGAGCACTATTGCCGACGGATTGACTATACCACAGGGCAGGCACTTCCACTTGACCATATCCCCACATACGACATGCTCTGACACCAACACACGCAGTGCAGACGACAGGATTATTCCACCTCATTTTCTGGCCATGAGTTGCATTGCAGCGGTTCCGAATATTTGCCTACAGACAATTCACTTTAAACAGAATTTACTTGCATACGCGCGAAATATAAATAATGTGTTTTTTGTTTTTTCCCAGCAGAAAACATTTGCATTATACGCAAAATTGCGTAACTTTTCCATCCTGCGGATGAAGAAGATATGGCATCTCGGCAATAAAAAAGAAAATTCTTTTTGTATTCCTCTCGATTTTGTGTAACTTTGCCAACGATTAAGCAAATATAAGTATAAGAAGATATTCTCATAACATATTAATACAAAAACCATAACACAAAACAACGTATAACCCTTAATTATGAAAAAGTTCCTTACATGGTTTGCCGCCATTGCTTTAGCAACAACGGCATTTGCTCAGAATGCGGATTTCTTCACTCCCTACAAGAGCACCTCGCTGCGCCTTCCATCGGTGCCTATTTTCGTTAACGACCCATACGTCTCGTTCTGGTCGTCGTACGACAAACTGACTGATGGCAACACCAGCTATTGGTACTCACGCAACGTTGACAAGCCTATCAGCGGCATGCTGCGTGTAGACGGACAAGTATATCGCTTCATGGGCGGAGAACGTGAGTATATTCTAGGCGATGCCTTACTTCCAATGGCCGATGTAGGCGCATGGACAGCAGCCGTCACATTTACAAAGCAGAACGGTTCAGCCTGGACACGTCTCAACTTCGACGACAGCGGATGGGAACAAAAGCAAGGAGCCTTAGGTGCATCGAATGAATATCCGTACGTGAGAACAGATTGGCGTGGCAACAATACAGATGTTTACGTGCGCCGCATAATGACGCTTACTGCCGACGATCTGGCGAAAGACCTTTATGTGAAATACTCACACGACGATGTCTTTGAACTATATATCAATGGAAACCGCGTCGTTCAAACTGGCGAAACATGGCTGCAAGGCGAAGTGGCACCACTCACCGCAGAGGCAAAAGCATCGCTCAAGGAAGGCGACAACATCGTTGCTGCACATTGCCACAACACTACAGGAGGATCATATATCGACTTCGGAGTGTTCGAAAACATTTACGAACCCCTCGAAGGCGTGATCACAGCAGAACAGAAATCTGTTGACGTCATGGCCACAAGCAGTTATTATACACTCACCTGCGGACCAGTTGACCTTGATCTCGTCTTCACCGCACCAATGCTCATCGACGACCTCGAACTACTTTCAACTCCAATCAACTACGTATCGTATCAGGTACGCTCCAACGACGGAGAGGAGCATGACGTGCAATTATACATCTCCACATCGCCGAAACTTGTAGCGGCAAGCAACAATACTACTACCAGAAGCACAAAATCAAATAACGACGCTGAATTCAGTTATTTGTATACAACAACATCGAAAGTCACCCCTCACGAGACAGGCTCCTACGATTGCATCGACTGGGGGCGCTTATACATGCCCGACATTAACGGAACAGTTAGCGTAGAGAATCCACAACTTCTTGAGCAGACCTTTGCAGCCGAAGGTAAGTTGCCCGAATCAGCCTCTTCAATCAGAGCGACAAACATGAGCAATGCACCCGAATTGGCTTATCTGCACGACTTCGGAAAGACCACATCTGCATCAAGTTTCATGATGCTTGGATACGACGAGGTGAACGACATCATATTCTTCGACCAAACCTATAAAGGCTACTGGGCACGCAACGGTAAGACCATCCTTGAAGCATTCCAGGAAATGGCCGACAACTATGACGACATTATGACACGCTGCCGACAGCTCGACCAACGTATTTACGACGACGCATTTGCCTCAGGCAACAGAGTATACGCAGAATTGCTCTCGGCTTCATACCGACAGACTATAGCAGCGCATAAACTGTTTGAAGACAAAGACGGCGACCTTATGTTCTTCTCAAGAGAGAACGACTCGGGTGGATTCATCAACACTGTCGATGTCACCTATCCATCCACTCCGCTGTTCTTTATCTACAATCACGATTTGGCAAGGGCAATGGTGACAAGTGTGTTCAAATATTGCGAAAGCAACAGATGGGGATTTAACTTCGCCAACCACGATATTGGCCACTACCCCATAGCCAACAACCAGCACTACTCAATCCGGTTCCCCAACGCTGAAGGCGGTTTCGAAGGTAACATGCCTATCGAGGAGTCGGGCAACCTGCTTATCATTACCGCAAATCTGGTGATGATGGACAAGGACACAAAATATGCCGAGCGCTTCTGGAATACGCTCACCACGTGGGCAGACTATCTTGCTGAGAACGGTCAGGATCCTGAGAACCAGCTCTGCACCGATGACTTTGCCGGACACTTGGCTCACAACGTAAACCTCTCTGCAAAAGCCATAATGGGTGTTGCAGGATATGCACTCATTGCAAAGAAGATGGGGCTCAACGACGTTTACGAGAGTTATATGGCAAAAGCTAAAGAAATGGCTAAGAAGTGGGAAGAGACATCTGTCACACAAGATGCTTCTCACTATCGACTGACATTTAATGGAAACGACAACACTTGGAGCCTTAAATACAACCTCGTGTGGGATAAAATGTGGGAAACAAACTTGTTCTCAAACGAAGTATATACTCGTGAGGTTAATTATTATTTGAATAAACAGAATGATTACGGTGTTCCACTCGACAACAGACAAGGTTATACCAAGAGCGACTGGCTCGTTTGGGCTGCATCGCTTGCATCTTCAAAAGCGACATTCTTGCGATTTGTCAATAAATTGTATTCTTATGTCAACAGCACATCATCGCGAGTACCTATCAGTGACTGGTATTGGACCACAAACGCTAACATGCAGGGATTCCGTGCACGCTCTGTTGTAGGCGGACATTGGATGAGAGTCATGGTCGACAACTTCCAAGACCTTATCAACAAGGAGACAGGCATTAACGGTCCTCAGGACAACAACATTAATACCATGCCGACAGGACGCTACAATGTAAAAGGCCAGAAGATAGGGAAACCCGAAAAGGGAGTCAACATCATACGCTACTCCGACGGCAGTTCAAAAAAAGTGGTGGTGAGATAAAACACTACAGTTAATATCAACTCGAAGAGGGCATGCCGTCAATTAGACAGCATGCTCTCTTTATAGAAAATATACGGCAGAGACAACATGGCAATAGGAAAATGGATTGGAGGATTCCTTGGATTTATGGCAGCGGGGCCACTGGGCGCCATTGCCGGAATAGTGTTGGGCAACCTCTTCGATGCTGTTCTCGACGCAGTCAACGCACCTGGAACAAACGGTACACGCACTTTCGACACAGGTGACAACTGGCAACGACGCTATGAAACACAGCAACGCGACGAAGAGGGCATGCGCAATTCGTTCCGATTCTCGCTCCTGGTGCTCATGTCGTACATTATCAATGCCGACGGCCGCGCTATGCACTCCGAAATGGACGTGGCACGGCAGTTCCTGAGAAATAACTTTGGTACCATTGCAGAGAAGGAAGGCAACGAAATACTGACAAAACTTATAAAGCATCAAAAGGATGTCGGCGCCAATGCATTTCGTGCAAGCGTCATGCAGTCGTGCCAACAGATAAAGATGCACACCGATTACTCAACACGCCTTCAGCTGCTCAATTTCCTTGCGGCAATTGCCCAAGCTGACAGCGTTGTCGCTCCTGAGGAAATCAACGCACTCTACGAGGTGGCATACCAGCTTGGCCTGTCGAAGGCTGAGGTCGACTCAATGCTTAATCTGCGCACTGGCAAGACCGATCTGGAGGCAGCATACAAGGTACTCGAGATATCGCCATCGGCAACCGACGAGGAGGTGAAAGCCGCATATCGCGCTATGGCCCTCAAACATCATCCCGACCGTGTGGCCACTCTAGGCGACGATGTACGCAAGGCAGCGGAAAAGAAGTTCCAAGAGATAAATGCGGCAAAGGATGTCATTTACAAGGCGCGAGGACTATGACGTAATAACGGATTTACGAATTTACAGAATAACAGAATAACGGACTGATAAATAAAACGGATTAGCAACAACCGGTCACACTCGACAACGATTGATTGCTAATCCGTTAATTTGTTAATAAGCCTTACTTATTATTCTGCCGTAGCCTCGTCAGCCTTCTTTGTCTTGCGGGTTGCGCGTTTACGCTTTGGTTTCTCCTCAGCAACGGGAGCCTCTGTCTGAACGCCGGCAAGCTCGGGATCGATCATGATACGACCACAATACTCGCATACGATAATCTTCTTGTGCATCTTAATATCGAGCTGTCGCTGTGGTGGAATCTTATTGAAGCAACCACCGCAAGCATCGCGCTGCACATAGACCATTCCCAGTCCGTTGCGCACACTCTTGCGAATACGCTTAAAGCTCTGCAGCAGTCGTGGTTCAATCAGCGCCTCTAACTCCTTTGCACGCTCTCTGAGTTTATCCTCCTCTTCGCGAGTCTCCTGCATAATCTCGTCGAGCTCGTTGCGTTTCTCCTCAAGGATGATACGCTTGTCTTCGATGTTTGCCTTAGTAGACTCAAGCTCAGCCTTTTTGTCGTCAACGCGAATCTGTGCCTCACGTATCTTCTTCTGGCAAAGCTCAATCTCGAGATTCTGAAACTCTATTTCTTTTGTAAGAGTGTCATACTCTCTATTGTTCTTCACGTCGTTAAGCTGATTGTTGTAACGCTCAACACTTGCCTGAGCCTGTGCAATCTCACCCTTCTTCTGCACGATAGCGCTCTCGAAGTCGGATATTTCGGCAGCGATATTGTCCATACGTGTAGTAAGTCCCTCGATCTCGTCCTCAAGATCTTGCACCTCAAGCGGAAGTTCACCGCGAAGAGCCTTCTTCTCGTCTACACTCGAAAGGGTTGTCTGTAGCTGATAAAGGGTCTTCAGCCTCTCTTCCACCGACATTTCTGTCTGTTCTTTCTTTGTTGCCATAGTCTATTAATTGATAATTTATAATTTACAAAGGATAATTATGATTACATTCTATTATACATAATGAATAGGATTGGTGTAGGTACGTGATATGTAACACTTAGCTCCAGGGCACTCGCCCTCTATTATATCACGGAATACTTCGCTTGTGAACTGTTCGCTCTCGTAGTGACCTATAACCGCTATCTGTATCTGCTGCTCATGGTCGAAGAATTCATGATAATGCATCTCGCCAGTCACAAAAGCATCTGCACCGGCACGTATGGCATCGTCGAGCAGGAAAGCCCCTGCTCCACCACAGATTGCCACCTTGTGTATGTTGCGCTCCAGCGGCTCGTTGGCCATTATGCACTCTACGCCAAAGCGCAACTTCAGCATCTCGAAGAACTCACACGAGCACATGGGTTTCCTTAATGTTCCCATCACTCCCGAGCCACACTCAACCGGCATGCCCTCTTTGCGGACAAAGAAATCCACATCGTCGAGTTCCATCTTCTCGGCTATCTTGAAGTTCACCCCGCCTCGGGCATTGTCCATATTCGTATGCATTGCCACGATTGTCACTCCCGCCTGTATGGCTTTCATCACACAACGCTCCACAAAGGTAGAGTCGCCGATGTGTGAAAGGCGATGGAATATCAGCGGATGATGGGCTACAATCAGGTTGCAACCCAAAGCAATAGCCTCATCGACAACGGCCTCCGTCACGTCGAGACACAATAAAGCCCCTGACATATCCGCCTCTGTCAGTCCAACTTGCAGGCCGGCATTATCAAAGTCTTCCTGCAAAGGCAGAGGCGCGAATCGTTCAAGGGCGTCAACCACTTCTCTAATTTTCACGCTCTAAATGAGTTATTTCGCCTGCAAAGTTAGTGCAAGTTGAGTGAAAAACAAAGAGTTTTGCTCTTTTTTTTCCGAAACGCAGCCTAACTTCTTAATTCAATAAGAAGGAAAAAGTTAGTGCAAGTTGAGTGAAATACAAAGAGTTTTGCTCTTTTTTTCCGAAACGAAGCCTATCTTCTTAATTCAATAAGAAGGAAAAAGTTAGTGAGAACTAAGAGTAGAACAAAATAATATTAATTATTAATTTTTTGCCGAAGAGCATCCTAGCTTCGATTTTATCACAAATCGAAATCACTGATTACCACTGTCGGATGTTGGCATAAGCCTCCACTTGTTCTTCTATCTTATCGTCGAGCGGTGAGAAGAAGTCCATTCCCGTAAGGTCTTCAATCTCATCCACTGTGCACACACGACCTTGACTGCCACGCCTGTTTTCAAAGATGTAGCCAATGGCTTTCGGTTTCTTCCCCTTTGCAAGCACCACCTTGAAAAATCCAGTGGGCACATGCACTTTGTTCCTACCAATCTTCTTTATATCATCACCTTCGAAGAGCGGGCCACAGGCGATATACACTTCACCGTAGCGACGTGCCCATCGACGGCATTGTATCTCCAGGTCGTTCCATTCCTCCTTGTTCAAGAAATGATTTTGCGGACACACATTCGTAAAGAGGAACGACTGCTCCTGTGCCTCAGCATCCCACTTGTTATCACCCGACGGACACATATGCCCACGATCGTAGCCCGAACGGAAATAGTCGTTGTCTGTGGCACGCGGAGCACTCACCTCCATATCCTCGTGAAACTCCATAAAGTCGCGGCGGTTATCGCCGTATGTGTGCTGCTTTGTTAGTCGCCATGCCACCCAGTCGGGTTGTTTGGTGCGGCGATTGTACGATGTGGTGTAGCCCTTGCGACGAAGTATCTTGTTCTCCTTGCCCGCTTCGTAAACGGGAATCTCGAGCCATCCTTTAGTCATTACATCAACAGTGCCGACCAACGTCGATGCCACTTCCTCGTCGTCATCAACAGTCTTGGCTCTCTTGCTACACGATATTGCCAGAAGCAGAATAACTGCCGGCAAGAATAATCTAACGTATTTCATCATCATCAAGATTGTCGTTGCGTATATCGTTTTTAAGTCGTGAATAATCGTCGAGCATATACCGTCGCGCCACATAAAGTGTTATCACGAGCGACAGCATAATAGCCGCCAGCGATGCCAACATCACTATCATCTCCACAATTACTGCGCTGAAGGCATCTGTCCCGCACATTATCATAGCATACAGCACCACAGGCGTGGTTGATATCATCACCGTAGCCATTTTTCGTAATCCTTCTGCCGACCCTTTCTGCATGGCACGGCGCACAAAATAGTTGAGTGCTTCGTCGCGTCGGGCACCGTTTCCCATGAGCAATTGATAGAGCTGCCCGTGGTGGCGCAAACCGCTGTAGTATTCGCTCAGTGCCGCTGCATCGCTCTCCACCATCGCTCCTACGAGCAACCCAGCCACAGGGATTATCAGCCGTGTCTCGGTCAGTCCTCCCACTCCACCGATTGCCAGTATCGTCCACGCTCCAATAAGCAGTGCCGAGAGCGTCACTCCCACCATCACCGGCACAAACATGTGTTCAGTACTCAGCCGTGCACGGTTGGCAATGACAAGCGTAGAGAATGCCGAGAGCAGCAACAGCCACATTATATCTACGAACAGACTATCCCATCTCACGGCATAGAACAGGAATACCGCTGTCAGCAGGAGTATCAGCACCATACGAGCAAAGGCGGTAAGTGCCTGTCGCATCCATTCGATGGAGTATTTAAAATAAATGTACAACGGAATAACAAGGAGCACAAAGCCCATCACCATTCCTCCAATAGAGATATTTATCATTGCAATTAATATTTTTCTGACTATTTCAACACCACGTCCGACTTGTCGATGATGTACTCATCTGTTGTTGCAGCCACGACGAGTCGGTCGTCTGCTGCAAGCTGGCGAAGATATTCCGCCACTCTTTGGCGGTCGTCGGGTTCCATGTCTTTGGTGGGATTATCCACCAGTATTACGGCTCTTTTAGTCACTCCGAGCATCGAGAGGCACACCTTTCGCAGCTCTGCACTGCTCAACTTGCCAAGTTGTCTGTTTGCCACCGATCTGTCAACACCTAAAGCCGTCCATTCTCTGATAAGCATGCTTCGCGAATAGTCGTCGATGCCTGCCTCGCTGTCGAAGAACATATCCACCAGCTCATCGACGGTTATCCCGTCGCGCGGCAACTGCTCGGGCAGATAACCCATGCAGCTCTTCATCACATGTATGGTGCGGGGAGTGATCCGCTCGCTATCGATGCTTATGTATCCGTCGGCAGGCATGCGCGCCATTATTGCCGCGAGAAACGCATTGCCGTTCTCTACGGTGAGACAAGCAAGCTGACCTTCTTTCACATAGAGTGTCAGCGGCTTGGCAAAGGTGTAGCCCGTACCGAGGCTTTTCAGTTCTTTAAGTGCTAGCAAGCTATTTTAATTGATATTATTTTTAGTCGATATGCTTCTTATAAAGCATTACACGACAATAAGACAGTTGATAATTCAAACGAGTTGTTAAACTTTGCGGAATATTATGACACAACTTTCATAAGGTGATAACTGTTTCTCACCAGTCGTCGTCTTCGTTGCCTATGAGCCCGTTCTTTATAGCTTCTTCCACCTTGTCGATGATGGCATTAGAGTATGCATGAGTCATCACAAGTGCCTTGGCACATGTGCGTTTCTGCGGATCCTTAGCCACAAAGGGGTAGTGCTTTGATATTTCCCACTGCTCGTCGTAGAGATTAGCGTTGGTTTTATCGTCTTTCTTGCGCTTTGAGTCGCCGTATGTCTTGTCGTCTTTGTCGGGCATACTGAGCCATCCGCCGCTTATATCTGCCATCACATCATAGTTCTGCACGGTGTATGTGACGCGTGCCTTGCCGTCTTTGATATCGATGCGCAGCAGCGGGGTGATGCTCACCGAGTATTTGTTAAGCGTGCCGGTATGCTCGGCAATGTTTGGGATAGTCGATGAGATGATTATGCATCCGCTCTCCTTGTCGTTGAGGGTGATGGCATTATTGTCCTTGAACGTTGCCGTAGCCCAATAGTTGAGCGCCACATAGAGCTGCTCTTTTGTCTTCCCCGGGGCTTCTATCACCTCCTGATAGCTGAGCGACTCGTTTTTGTCGAATTTCATATCCTTTGCGATAACCTCGGCAGCATCGAGCCAGCGGTCGCCGTAGCGCTCTTTGGCATACTTCTCCAAGTCGGCTGATTTCATCACTTGCGCATTTACCATCATCGTGCTGCACAGGGCAAGAACGGTGGTAAGAATGATTCTCTCGATTATTCTCATATCATCTATAATTATTATATAACTCTTTAATTACCAATATTTTCCACGTCGAAGTTGAAATATCTGTCGCTGTATGGCTCGTCGGCGAGTGTGAAATGCCACCACTCTGTCGATAAGGGTTTAAACCCGTGGCGCATCATTGCCTGCCGGAGCACCATTCGGTTGGCAAACTGCTCTGCCGTAATACCTTCTGTAGCCACATATTCACCTGTCTCGGGGTTGCCTCCGAAATCGGGATGGCTCTCAGGACCGAACCAATCGAACGTGCCACCCATATCCACTTCTTTCTCTGTACGCATGTCGAACAGTGTCAGATCGACGGTTGAGCCGCGTGTATGACCGCTCTTTGCCATGATATACTCCTGCTCAAAGAGCACCGACTTGTCGAGATTAGGATAGAAATACTGCTTCATCAGCGTGTCGGGCACATCGGCAGCCCAGCGCACGAAGTGATCGACACCCTTCTGCGGACGATAGGCATCGTAGATTTTCAGCCTGTACCCCATCGCTTTCACATCGTCGCTCACCTTGCGCAGACTATCGGCAGCACGGCGTGTGAGCAGGGCTGTAGGCTCCTCATAGCCGTCGATGCGCTCGCCGACAAAGTTGTAAGTGCCGAAATAGCGTATCTCGAGTATCGCATCGGGCACGGCATCGCTGATCATGACAAATCCTGAGCGCTCATCGTGGCAACCGCATAGCACGAGAAGGCACCACACAGAGGGCAAAATCAATGATTTAAACAGGTTTATCTTCATCTCAATAATCTATACGTAAACAAATTGTTGCAAATATAGATAAAATATCCGAATAATGAGCGAATGGGATAAAAGAAATTGAAAATTTCTTCCTTGAAAAGACAAAAAATATTTTTACACACAACCTCGGCAAACGTTTCTGCATTTTTATGCATGCGTGAAACACCGGCAAAGTGTAATCTCGAGGTTGACAAGTTGTGTAAAATCGCTTACAAATAAAAATTGAAATCTAGAGAAGAAAAGTGCCTTTTCGAGGGTAAAAAAACGACTTGTTTTCAATAAAGAGGCTTTTTATTGGCAATAACTCAATGGGTTAATCGCATTAAAGAGGCTCTTTAATGGCGACAAAGAGGCTTTCTACCAAGCAAAAAAGAGCCCTTTTTCAGCGAAAAAAAGCCTTTTTTGAGGCTGCCGAAAGTCTTCCTTCGAATGAAGTATGAGCTATCCTTCTGTGCCTCAGCTATTTACAAAAAGCGCCCAAAACTCGCGTATTTTCGCCCAAGAAATCTTCGGTTCAGAATTATCCGATTCTCGCGGAGGTTTCTCGAAAGCATGCATACTAAAAATGGGCGTGAAACAATTTATGTTTATTCACGCCCAATGCATAATAGTTTTGAGTTGAAGACTTACCCTTCCGGACATCCATAAAGGGGAAGAACATCATTCCCCGTGGCGACGATGCTCTCGATTTGCTCCCTTTGAGCTCAGCTCTTTTTGTTTACCCGCTTTGACAAGCCTATTGCCCCCGATGGGCAAACGAGTCGGCACAAATGACATCCCACGCATTGAGTGCCCACAATGTGCGGCTCACGGATTGACGAATCAAACGTGATGGCTTGGTGACCACCGTCGCGACACGACACATAGCAACGTCCACAACCCACACAGAGATCGCGATCGATGCGAGGATAGACGATTGTCTCACGGTCGAGGTCGGAAGGTGAGGTGAAAATTGGCAACTGCTCACCAACCAAATCGGCGATGTCGGTAATGCCACGCTCAGCCATGTAGTGCTGCATGCCGAGGATGAGATCGTCGATGATGCGATAGCCGTATTGCATCACCGCC
>CACZRN010000025.1 GCA_902783625.1 uncultured Prevotellaceae bacterium | reverse complement strand
TACCGCAAGCGGCGATGTAAGTGATGAGATTTACGGTGAGTTTGAGTATAAGATTCCTGAGAACGCCGACGGAGTACTCACTACTGAGAACATTGTTATAAACAACAGTGTAACGATTCAGATTCCTGCAGGCACTTACGACTTCTGCATCACCAACCCGACAGCAGACGACCGTATGTGGATTGCATCAGCTAATGGAAATATTGGCGGACGTTATGACGACTACGAGTTCGAAGGTGGAAAGATTTACGAGTTCACAGTGTCACTTGGCGGAAACAACGATCAGGTTGACGTAGAGATCACAGATGCCGGAGGTGAGTGGACCTACATCAATGGTGTGACTGAAATTCCGTTCACAATCGATGGACTTGATCCAGAGACCACTTACGAGGCAGAGGTACAGGCTGCTGAGGGTGAGCACACCAGTGGCTGGTCGGAGCCAGTATTATTCACAACACTTGTATCTACAGCAGTCGAGACTGTTGAGAAAGTTGCAACAGACAAGGATGTTTGGTACAACATCAATGGTGTGAAGCTGACTGACAAGCCGACACAGAAGGGTGTTTACATCAAGAACGGCAAGAAAGTCGTTGTTAAGTAATCGCAATCTTCATAAATAAAATAGAGGCTTACTCCATTAGGGGTAAGCCTCTATTTTTTACGTTTTGTCTTAAGTCTGTTGCCTGCCAATCCCTTAAATATGCTATGCTCGAAGGCTCGGCATAGAGAATCGTGCGGTTGGCTGACTACTTTTTATAGCACAGGGCTGCTCCGATGGCAGTGCAGAACTCACTGTAAGTAGGTATGACAAACTCTACTCCGTACATGCGCTCGAGGGCAGGGTAGACCACTTTGCACTGCGGAAGCAATGTGAGGTTGCCAATAAGCACATATTTCTTTATTCCGCTTCCAAGCGACGAGAGTATTGTAGAGCTGCCTATTGTTTGTAGAACGGTGTTTATTATTCCCAGCGCAATGTCCTCTCTCTTGCTGTTGCTCTCAGCGTTTCCGAAGAGCGATGCAGTGGCATCAGATGGTAGTCCAGGCAGTGGATGCGGGCTGATGTCGCCAATCTGCACATCGATGTTGGCCAGATTGCCTAGTTCAGCGTACGACAATATCTGCTTAATGTCGTCGGTCTGAAGCATTATCCGCGATAGCCCCATCAGTGTTCCTCCGCCTATTCCGAGACCTCCAATGTGACGAATGTCGTCGCCCTTGCATTGTACAAGCGATGTGCCAGTGCCCATGCTCACGACTATCATGTCGCCAGAACCAGCTTGATGGCGTGCACCAAGTCCGTCGGCAAGAAACTCTTCTGCCTTCTCAGTAGGAAGTCCGTAGATGGGGGAGTCGATGTAGGCAGCTCCAACACCGGTTATCATCACCCTCTCGATGTCGTTCAAGCTGAGCTGGCGGTCGTTAAGATACTTGCCAAAAGCTCCGTAGAGCGATGTCACGGGGTCGGTGGCTTTAATACGGATAGGCGATACGACAGAGCCATTCTCGTCGATGCCAATTATTTTTGTCGTGCTGATGCCGACGTCGATACCTATTACAATACTCATAGTGTGTAAAATTTTTGGCAAAAGTAACAAATAATCGATAAAGTTGTTGCATTTAACGAAAGATAATTCGTAATTTTGTGAAAATAAATCCTATACCCTATGAAAAAGAAAACATCGCGTGTCGTCGGCGCAATTATAAAAGATGGCGACAAATACTTGTGCATGCAGCGCCCACGCTCAAGGTATCTCTATATATCAGAGCATTGGGAATTCCCTGGTGGAAAGGTAGAGAAAGGAGAATCTGACCACGAGGCTCTCATACGTGAAATTAAAGAAGAGATGGATTGGGACATCTATGTAGGAAAGAAGGTAGGCACTGTCATTTGCGACTATCCCGATTTCTCTGTTGAAATAACTGCCTATTTGTGCAAGCCGGGCGATGGAGAGTTCAAGCTTTTTGAGCACCTCGATTATAAATGGCTTACCCGCGAGGAACTCGAACATCTCAACTGGACCGAGGCCGACCGCATGTTGTTGCCAAGCATTTAATTATCGTTGTCTTTGCTATGATTGATCAGATTATTGAATTTAACAAGAGTTTCGTGGCATCGAAAAGCTACGAGAAGTATCTTACGAGCAAATATCCCGACAAGAAGTTGGCTGTATTGTCATGTATGGATACCCGTCTGACCGAGCTTCTCCCTGCTGCATTGGGACTGAAGAACGGCGATGCAAAGATAATAAAGAATGCCGGCGGATTAGTTATATCACCATTCGACTCCGCCATGCGCAGCCTTATTGTTGCCATATACGAACTTGGTGTTGAGGAAATTATGGTGGTCGCGCACTCTCACTGCGGCGCATGTCACATGAGCTACGAGCACTTTCATCATGAGATGATAGCCAGAGGCGTAAAGGAGGAGACCCTTGATACGATACGTAAGTGCGGCGTTGACCTCAACCATTGGCTTGAGGGATTCAAAGATACACCCGAATCAGTTCGCAAGACAGTCGTGACTATCAAGACACACCCGCTTGTGCCTGCCGACATAGTGGTGCGTGGATTCATCATTGATTCCGAAACAGGCGAGTTAGAAGAAATAGAATAAAGATTTTAAATAATAATACTATGCGAAAAAACATTTTCTTTTTTTTAGGCGTAAGCCTTTTGCTTGCCGCTTGTGGACAACAGACTAAGAATGAATCCCAAACTGTTGATTTCAAAGACAATGTGGTGGAAGCCCTTTCAGACAGTGGGCGTATCGACTTGAACAGTCTTCAGTGGACCAGAGAGCCAAAGGCTTATGAGGTCCGCAACGATACGCTAATCATCACCACCGCTCCGCATACCGACCTCTGGCAGCGCACCTATTATCATTTCCAGAACGACAATGCCCCCGTGCTGCAAATGTCATCGCGCGAAAAGTTCTTCAGTTTTGTCGTGAAGACAGATTTCACACAGAGCCATCAACGCTTCGATCAGTGTGGCATCGTGATGTATCTCGACAGCGAGAACTGGCTTAAAGGCTCGGTGGAATACGAGAACGAGCAGTTCCAACACCTAGGTAGCGTGGCTACGAATAATGGATATTCCGACTGGGCAACAACAGCAATCGCTGCTGATGTAAAGACTATGTGGTATCGTTTCTCACGTCGTGAGGATGATTATTGCATAGAATGCTCTCAGAATGGAGTTGACTTCAGTCAGATGCGCATCTGCCACATGTATGCCGGTGCCGATGAGATAAGGTTTGGAATATATGCCTGTTCGCCCGAAGAATCATCGTTCACGGCTGTATTTACCGATATGAAGATAACCGAATGTATGTGGCAAGCCCACGATGGGCAGCAGCCTGATGAGGAATAGATAATAATCTGTTCCGTCGGCAAAGAATGACTATGCTTTTATATTTGATTTATCTGTAGATAAAATAGTTTCCTCCGTCGCTGTTGCAGAATCTCTGCAGCAGCGATTTTATGTATTCTGCATTGTCACGCACATGCTCCTCGTCGCCGTCATAGCCATTGATTAGCACGAGCAGATGACTCGTCTCGAGGCCGATTTTTGTGCGCTCATGGTCGCTGGTGGGTGTTCCAACGCCACCTAAGGCATCGCGATAAACGGGCATACCCTCGATGTTGATCTGTCCGCGACCGATACCTTCGTAAGGCTCATCAGCTTTCCCGATGCCCAGGGTGAGTGTGTCGCCGACAAATTTCGAGGCATCGAAGCCACCTATGCTGTATCCGAACCGCATGCTGGCAAGGTTGATGAGATCGACAAGCGTGTCGCGTTGATAGAGTTCCTTGCCCTGCACCACTCGGCGGATGAGTGCCTCGGCGGCAGGACGATAGCGCGACGGGTCCTTTCCGCAGGCTTTATACACTCGGCGCGTGGCTGCTATCGATGGCATTTCCTTGATGTTCACCGTGTCGAAGCGTTGTTTATATTCTTCGCAAAGCTGACGAATCTCCTCCCAGAGAGGTTCGCAATACAGCGTATTCTCCACTTCTGCCTCGACACATGCACCCACAAAGCCAGGGCATGCAAGTTCTATCTCGTTGCTTACGATAATCTTCATTTCCGCCTTTAGAATAGTGAACCTTCAACCTGTGGTGCAGGAGTGTTGTCTTCGAAACCATATTCGCTGAGGAATTCATCTTCGCTCATTATCCTCACCCCGAGCTTCTGAGCTTTCTGAAGCTTCGAAGGCCCCATGTTTTCACCAGCCAACACGAACGATGTCTTGGCGCTTATCGAACCTACATTCTTTCCTCCGTTACGCTCAATCAGGTCCTTATACTCGTCGCGGCTGTGCTTCTGAAACACTCCGCTTATTACGATGCTCAATCCTGCAAGCTTGTCGCCCGTGGCCTCCGTTGCCTCTTGGCTCAGACTCATCTGCACTCCGTATCCGCGCAGTCGCTCCACAATCTCGCGGTTGCGAGGGTTCTGGAAGTAGTTGATGACGCTTGCAGCCATCACTTCGCCAACGCCTTCCACCTCGGTGAGTTCTTCCATCGTGGCATTCATCAGCGCATCGATATTTTTGAAATGCCTTGCAAGCAGCTTTGCCGACGTTTCGCCCACGAATCTGATGCCCAGCGCAAAGACGACACGCTCGAAAGGAACTTCTTTCGAAGCATTGATAGCTGCCACCACCTTGCGTGCCGAGCGCTCGCGAGAGCCGTTTCCATTTATCTGCTGCACATCGATTTCGTAGAGGTCGGCAACGTTATGTATGATGCCATGTCGATAGTATTCGTCAACCGTCTCTGGTCCCAGCGAGTCGATGTTCATTGCCTTGCGTGCGATGAAATGCTCGATGCGCCCTTTTATCTGTGGCGGGCAACCCGTGTCGTTAGGACAGTAGTGGGCGGCTTCACCTTCGTATCTCACTAGTGGAGATCCACATTCGGGGCAGTGAGTGATAAACCTTACCGGCTCGGCACCGCTCTCACGGCTGTCAACATCAACCCCTACAATCTTCGGGATTATCTCGCCACCTTTCTCTACATATACATAGTCGCCCACATGTAGGTCGAATGAGCGGATGAAGTCTTCATTGTTGAGCGTGGCACGTTTGACGGTTGTGCCTGCCAACTGCACTGGTTCCATGTTGGCAACGGGCGTGATGGCCCCTGTGCGGCCAACCTGATAAGTCACTTCCACGAGCTTTGTGCGCTCACGCTCAGCCTTGAATTTATAAGCTATTGCCCATCGTGGGCTCTTTGCGGTGTAGCCCAAGGCGCGTTGCTGCTGCAGACTGTTCACCTTGAGCACTATTCCGTCGGTTGCCACAGGGAGATTCTTGCGCTCCTTGTCCCAATAATTTATGAAGTCGTAAATCTCATTCAGCGACGATACCTTTTTCATCCCTTCGCTCGTCTTGAATCCCCATTTGTGAGCAATCTTCAGGTTTTCGTAATGCCCTTCGGCAGGGATGTTATCACCGAGCAGATAGTATAGATACGCATCGAGCCCTCTTGCTGCCGCCACCTCGCTTTTCTGCGATTTCAGCGTGCCGCTGGCAGCGTTGCGAGGATTGGCAAACAGCGGCTCCTCGGCAGCCTCACGCTCGCGGTTGAGTCGCTCAAACGATGTCCAAGGCATGAGTACCTCGCCGCGAATCTCAAACTCGTGAGGGTAGGGAGGAATGCCCGAGGCATCATCGACAGGCTTCAGCACGAGAGGTATCGAGCGTATTGTCTTCACATTGGCCGTTACATCGTCGCCACGAACCCCGTCGCCACGCGTCACTGCCGAGGTCAGGCGGCCGTCGATGTAAGTAAGCGATATCGAGAGACCATCGTATTTCATCTCGCAACACACCTCAAACTTCTCGCCTGCGAGTCCACGGCTGACGCTGTCGTACCAGTCGGCCACGTCTTGCTCGCTGTATGTATTGGCAAGCGAGAGCATCGGATAGCGGTGCTCCACCTGACGAAACTCTTGGTTGAGATCACTCCCCACACGCTGCGTGGGCGAGTTCTCGTCGGCCATCTCGGGATGCTTTGCCTCAAGGTCTTGAAGCTCGTGCATCATGAAGTCGAACTCCTGATCGCTGATGGTAGGCTGGTTCAGGACATAGTAGTTGTAGTTGTGCTGATGGAGCTCGGCACGCAATTCGATGATTCTCTTCGTCTCGTCCATTTCTTAAGAAGTATTTTATATTGCAAAGATAGTGAAAGCTGAGTGGAGAACAAAGCGAAAACGAAGATTTTTTTGCTTTTTTCTCCGAAGCGAATCCAATCTTCAGCGGAGCTAAAGAAACCAGTTTTGCGCTGACTCAAATCTTTCTCTCCTGAATATGTCTTATTGTCTCTCATGAACAGATTTATGGTCATTTTTAAGTAGAGATATTTCCATCTCTCATTAAAGAGCCTCTTTATTGCCGGTTAAGAGCCTCTTTAATGCCAATAAAGAGCCCATTTAATGCCGTTAAAGAGGCCTTTTAATAACGCGTTGTCATTCAAGTATTTACGGCGATTGTTTTTCCTTCTTCCGCCAGAGAGTAAATATGTGAATGAAAAAAGCCTTAAACCGCGCCTCTCCGATGCTTTGCCAGATGGCTTTTCTCAGCATCGTGCGCCCGGTTTAAGGCTTTCCTTTGGTCGGCGGCATGCGAATATTGCTGCCGCTTATGATTAGAAGAATCTTTTCTTTTTAAACTTTCGGTAGAGTTTCCATGTCAGCAATGCGGCGTCGAGTATTCCCACGCTTGTGTTCATCAGCGTGTTCAGCTTTCGCGAGGGCAGCATGTTTGATACCTTCTCGGGGCGGTTGAACATCGAGTCCCACATTGTCTTCATCTGTCCTTCCTCGCCTTGAAGCTGCTTGCGCAGTTCCTCTTTTCTCACTCTTATCTGCTCGAGCGATTCGTAGGGGGTGTTCTTGTAGGTGTCTTTTGTGTCCATCGGCGGTTATTTTTCCATTAACATGTTGGCGAGGAATCTCACAACAGGTGCTTCGATCCAACGCTTACGATTGACAACTACAACTGCCAGTATGGCGATGTAGATAAGTGCGACTACTACAAAAGCGAGGGCTGTTCCTATCAGTGGCGCGATGGCAAAAGCCAAGGCAAACGACAGGAATATCGTCACGAGCACAGCAATGAGCGAAATGACGACAAACAGCGTGATGGCGGTAAACAACTTGACGGTCTTCTCTATCACGTCGAGCTTCACATATTCAGTCTGCAGCCCGAGATAGCGCTTTATCGCATCGGTCAGCTGAGCGATGGTTTCTATGTTCCGGTCGTTTGAAAACATGGTTTTCTGCTTTGAGTTTCCAGTGCATCGAAATGTGCTTCTGCCGGCTCATTGTCGTGGCTGGCAGCGGCAGTTTATTCTACCACTTCGGTTGCAGCTTCCTTGATGTCTTCCACAAACTCCTCCACTTGGTCGCGGTTGAGCTTGATGTTGTGCTTCTTGCAGAAGTCGTCAACAGCACTGGCGATGCGAGTGCGAGTGTCTTCACCCTTCTCTGGAGCCATGAGAAGTCCGATTGCTGTGCCTGCGATGGCACCGCTGATGAATGCTCCGAAATAAGCTAATGTCTTCATATCTTTATTGTTTTTATTTGTTAGTCTTCCCATAATGGGCGATTGATGTGTGACAAAATTAGTAAAAGATTTCGTATGAGCAAGGAATAATGCGCCTTTTTATGAAAAAAAAACATTTTTATTTGCTTTTAACAAACTTTATGCAGTAAAAATATATGATTTCTCAGATTTATTTGTAATTTCGCCGAAGATATTCAATCAGTAACTAATCAATAACCAAATAATCAAGAAAGAAAATGAAGAAAAGTATCGTTATTTGCGCAGGATTGTGCATTGCACTTGCATTCACAGGTTGTAAATCGAGCGAGAGCGCTTACAAGAAGGCTTACGAGAAGTCGAAGGCCGCTGAAGCAGCTACCACAGTAGAGGCACAGCCTCAGACACAGGCTCCTGTTGTCACTCCTCTCACTCCAGCTCCTGCTGCTCAGACACAGGTGGTTAGCAGTGCCGACAATGTGAACGTTCGCACTGAGAGCCTGCAGGTGGTAAGTGGCTCGGGACTCAAGGCTTACAGTGTTGTGGTTGGCTCTTTCTCTGTTAAGGCTAATGCAGAAGGTCTGCAGCGCACACTGAAGAGCGCCGGCTATGATGCACAGATTGCATACAATGCAAGCCGCAACATGTATCGTGTCATCGCATCGACATTCGCCGACAAGGTTAGCGCTGTTAGCAGCCGCGACAGCCTGCGTGACAGATATCCTGATGCATGGTTGCTCTTCAATAAATAATCAAAGTTGATAAGTTGTCGCCGGCGCATGCCGCCAGCGATCGACCGACAATAATGGCGCGTATTCTCTCTATTGATTACGGAAAGAAGCGTACAGGTTTAGCAGTCACCGATCCGTTGCAGTTAATAGCAAACGGATTGGCGACTGTTTCAACATCAGAGCTTCTCAACTATATCATGGCTTACACCCGGCGCGAAAGTGTTGAGCGCATAGTGGTTGGCGAGCCGCGGCAACCCAATGGCAAACCAAGTGAGAACCTGCCGCGGGTGCAACAGTTTGTGGCAACACTGCGACGACAGCTACCCGATATACCCGTAGAGCTCTACGACGAGCGCTTCACCTCGGTGATGGCGCATCAGGCACTCATCGAAGGAGGGGCAAAGAAGAAGACACGGCAAGACAAGGCTCTCGTCGATGAGATAAGCGCAACCATCATACTGCAGAACTACATGGAGTCGCAGCGGATGAAGAAAAGCCACATCTAACTTCGCAGAGGCGTAAAACAAAGGAGCGGGAGGCGAGAGCCTGTGAGCAGAGAATCTGCCTTGCTCTTGATTGCTCTGCCTCTCCGTTAATCAGTTAATTTGTTAATCCGTTAATTCGTAAAATGATTCTACCTATTTATATTTATGGGCAGCCAGTGCTTCGCAAGGAGTCGGTAGATATCACCCCCGATTATCCTGAACTGGATCAGCTCATTCAGAACATGTTTGAAACCCTCACCGCCAGCGAGGGAGTAGGACTTGCCGCACCTCAGATAGGGCTCAACATACGCGTGGCAGTAATCGATCTCGACGTGCTTTCCGAAGATTTCCCCGAATACAAGGACTTCCGCCGGGCGTATATCAATCCCCATATCGTTGAGTTCGACGAAGAAAGCCCCACTGAGACGATGGAGGAGGGATGCCTCTCACTGCCAGGCATACACGAGAATGTCACCCGTCCTACACGCGTCAGGGTGCGATGGCAAGATGCCGATTTCACACAGCACGATGAGTGGATCGACGGCTATCTGGCTCGTGTCATGCAACATGAGTTCGACCATCTCGATGCACACATGTTCATCGACCGCATCTCACCGTTGCGCCGTCAGCTAATAAAAGGCAAGTTGCGCCAACTCCTGCAAGGCAATTACCGTTGCGGATACCGCACTAAACCAGTACGACGTTGAAACGTATTCTCATAATCCTCTTCGCATTGCTGCCGCTAAGCATGCGGGCACAATACAATATCGACCGTCTGCTCACAAGTGGGCAGATGGCACTGCATTATGAGGATTATGTGCTTTCGATACAATACTTCAATCAGATTATCTCTCTCAAGCCACACCTCTACCTGCCATGGCACCTCAGGGGCGTGGCTAAATATTATCTCGACGATTATGTGGGCGCTGAGAGCGATGCCACGGAGGCCATGGAGCGCAATCCATACGTAAAGGAAATCTACGACTTGCGAGCTATTTGCCGCATCCGTCAGCATCACTACGAAGACGCCATCGCTGATTATGACGTCGCCATACGCATGGGCCCGTCGGTGCAAAGCTATCGCTACAACCGAGCCATCTGTCTGATGAATATCAAAGACTACGACCGTGCTCTGCTCGAAACCGATACCATCATCCGCCGATGGTCATCGTCTGCAAACACCTACACACTAAAGGCAGAGATCTATCTGCAGATGAACGATACCATCAAGGCGACTGAATGGCTCGACAAGAGTATCGAGCTCAATCCCTATGATGCAGGCACTTGGACCACAAGGGCATATATCAGTCTGTCGAAGAAAAACTGGCGCGACGCGGATGAGCAGCTCTCGAAAGCCATTCACCTGAAGCCGAAGACCGTAGGCAACTATCTCAATCGCGCCGTGGCACGCGTCAACTACAACAATCTGCGTGGTGCCATGGACGATTACGACATGGCCATCGATCTCGATCCGAATAACTTCCTCGGCCACTACAACCGCGGTTTGCTGCGCATGCAGCTTGGTGATGACAACCGTGCCATCGCCGATTTCGACTTTGTGGTGGCCATGGAGCCCGATAACTTCCTCGCAATATTCAACCGTGGCGTGCTCAATGATCGTACAGGCAACCTGCGCGATGCCATCCGCGACTATACCACGGTGATTAATCAGTTCCCTAACTTCTGGACAGGACTGGCTAATCGTGCCAGCTGCTATCGTCGTCTGGGAATGAAGAACCAGGCCGAGCTCGACGAGTTTCGCATCTTCAAGGCGCAGATGGACAAGCACATAGGCATACAGCCGCGATGGAGCAAGGAGACATTGAAGAAGACACGTAAGCGTAGCGAGATCGATCCTGAGAAGTACAACCAGCTGGTGGTGGAAGACGAGCCCACGGTGGAGCATGAGTACAAGAGCGACTACCGCGGACATGTGCAGAACCGACTCGTGGCATCTTCATACATGCCGATGTTCGAAGTGTCGTACCTGCCTTACCTCAACGGCGTCAACACCGCACAAGTGTTCGATCACAACATCGAGCAGTTCAACTCTCGCTACTCGCCTTCGTGCCGCTTATATCTCACATGCAGCCGTGGCAACCTCGGTCAGGAGCAGTCGGCGGCATTCTTTGCACTCATCGACACCCTCTCAGCTCAAATCGACCGCATCGACAACATCACCAAGGCTTCACCGCTAATTATGCAACGGGCCATCGCATACAGTGTCACGCAAGACTATCCATCGGCCATCAACGATCTCACAGTGCTGCTTTCGGGCGATTCCACATCGGTGCTCGCCAACTGGCAACGGGCTGTCTGCCAGGCGAAGATGAACGAATACAACTCCACCGCGGGCAACGATGTGCACCTGCAGACACTGCGCGCTTCCGACGATATGACGGCGGCCATCAATGCCGACCCGCGCAACCAGTACCTCCACTACGACCGCGGGTGCATGAATGCTGCGATGAGAAAATACGAAGCTGCAATCGCCGATTTCACCCAAGCCATCGACATCGATCCGTTCTTTGCCGAGGCATACTACAACCGTGGCATTGCCTATATGGACGCGGGCAATATTCAGGCAGCCACGCAAGACTTGAGCAAGGCTGGCGAGCTGGGTATCTACGACGCCTACAGCATCATCAAGCGCATGACAGCCGATAAGAAGGGCGACTGATAGGAAACACTTTATCTTTGACAATATCCCTAAACACAAAACTATGGATTTAAAAGGAACATATCTTCCCGATGCGCATCGCTACGACGATGCCAGTCTCTATTCGCGTTGCGGACGCAGTGGTGTGCTGCTGCCACGCATCAGTCTCGGCTTCTGGCAGAACTTCGGAGCCGTCAATCCCTATGAGCGCAGCCGGGCAATGGCTCACTATGCTTTTGACCACGGCATCACTCACTTCGACCTCGCCAACAACTACGGCCCTCCCTACGGCACGGCAGAGGAGACCATGGGGCGTCTCATCGACGACGATTTCCGTCCTTATCGCGACGAGCTGTTCATCAGTTCGAAGGCAGGCTACGACATGTGGCCAGGGCCCTATGGCAACTGGGGCTCGCGAAAATATCTCATGGCCAGTCTTGACCAGAGCCTGCGGCGCATGCACCTCGATTATGTCGACCTATTCTACAGCCACCGTCTCGACCCCGAGACACCTCTCGAAGAGACGCTCCAAGCCCTTGTCGATATCGTGCGACAAGGCAAGGCACTATATGTGGGCATCTCCAACTGGCCGCTCGAGCAACTGCGTATTGGCGAGAAATACCTGCGCGAGCACGATGTGCCGCTGCTCATCTATCAGGGTAGGCTCAACCTGATCGACCAGAAACCAATCGACACCGGCATCCTTCAGTTCTGCCACGAGAGTGGGGTAGGCTTCATCGCTTTCTCACCGCTGGCACAAGGACTGCTCACCGACCGCTATCTCAACGGCATCCCTGCTGACTCACGCATGGCACGGCAGTTCACACTCACCAGCGAGCGGCTCACCCCCGAGGTGCTCAGCGTGGTGCGCAAGCTGAAAGCCGATGCTGAAGCCGTGGGGCAGACCACCAGCGAGGCAGCACTCAGATGGGTGCTCGCACAGCAGGGAGTAACTTCAGTGCTCGTAGGAACAAGCAGCGTGGAGCAGTTGGCAGAAAACATGCGCTGCGTGAGAACAGTCTGACAGGCAACATACTTTTCACAAAACACCCGCCAATTAGACACTTTTCAATACTTAAATGTTGAATATACACCATCCACGACACCCATCTGCAAGTCGTGGGTGTTTATTCTTTTAAAAATTTTGCTAGCAAAATTGTCATTAAAGAGGCCCTTTTCCCGTATTAAAGAGCCCATCTATTCAAAATTTTGCTAGCAAAATTATCGCCACCTCTTCCGCCCTTTGTAGATAAAGGCTTTTGGAGACATCGCCACCTCTTACCTTCTCACCCTTTACTTTTACCTCTCTATCTTTCTTTTAACATTATTTACCACCCCCTACACTTGTACTTATATAATAGTTTAGTAAATTTGTCCGCAGAAGGACAATTAAAAAGAAAAAATCATGAAAAGAATTCTTTTTATCATTATC
>CACZRN010000024.1 GCA_902783625.1 uncultured Prevotellaceae bacterium | reverse complement strand
GTTCAGATTGACGTTCAGCCTACGGTTACCTACTGGTCGGAGGATTTCACGGTTGAGCTATGGGTGAGTGAACTGACATCACTCCGCATCTATTGCGATTTCCGAATTATCCGTGCGGATGACGAGCAACTGATAGCTTCCGGCACAAGTCAGTGGAACATCCTCAACCTCGACACCAAGCGATTGGAGACAACGGATTTTCTTGCAGACAAGTTGACGATAGTGCCTAAAATGATGACTTCCAGTCATAGAAAAGTACGTTTCTCCAAGCCGCAGTCATTCGATATGCAGATGGAGCATCGAGCAACACGTCTCGATCTTGACTTCAATTATCACGTCAGTAATCGCAGCTACGTTAGCATCGCCCTGTTAACGATGCCTGACGAGGTACTGGCCTCGCAGACGCTGACTTCGCTCGTGGTTCACTGGCTGCGAGAGACATATCTTGATGACACCATAACATGTCGTATGTCGCGCATAGACGACGGAAGCTATCTTCATAATCTTACGAATGCGGAGGGTATAGTAGTTTGTGAACTTATGAGTCGTTGGAAGCCACAGACAGAAACAAGTGATGTCAGTGAGGTTCTGAACAGGAATTTGTAAAATGTTATTCATCGAAAAGGATACGAGCCAAGCATCACTTTGAAATTGGGACAGAAAATGTAGATTTTGATTGAGTATGAACATTGAACAGGTTAGAGATTACACGTTGTCGCTCCCAGGAGTGACCGAAGACCAAGCGTTTGGTGACGATATCCTTAACTTCCGCTTGGAAGGAAAGATATTCGTCTGCCTATGGTTAGGCGGTGGCCGGTATGATATGAAGGACGGTGTTTCAAGAATAGCCTTGAAGCTGTCACCGGACAGGAATATCGAACTTAGAGAACAATTCTCTGCCGTGACACCAGCCTATCATTGGAATAAGATGCACTGGAGCGACGTCTATTATGAAGAAATGGACGAAGCATTAGTAGAGGGATTGATCAGGGAGTCATATCAGCTCATAGCATCGAAGCTCCCAAAGGCTATTCGCTCAAAATATTTGTCTGGATCAGATTAATTCAGATGTAGTGAAATGATATCAACCATGATTTATTTCTCACTCGCGGGCAAATGGTAGGAAGGACATTGAATGGTCGCACCAGGAATGCCGTGTTTAGGCGGTTTCCTGGTGCGATTGGCATAACAGGGCGATTATAATGTTTTTCTACTGTAAATTATTTTTTTTCGTTTTTCAAGCAAAAAAGAGATAAAAAATTTTTGGTAATCCACTAAATATCACTAACTTTGCACCCGATTTTCGAAAATACACTCATTAAAAGCATTTGATGAAGAACGACAAGAAGGACAATCAGTATCGTATAAACGAGCAGATTCGTGTTAAAGAGGTGAGGGTTGTTGGCGACGATGGCTCTACCGTTATGTCCACTCGCGATGCCCTTCGCATGGCACGTGAGCAGGAGGTTGACTTGGTGGAAATATCCCCCAATGCGCAGCCCCCTGTGTGTCGTCTCATCGACTATTCCAAGTTCCTCTACCAGCAGAAGAAGCGCCAGAAGGAAATGAAAGCCAAGCAGGTGAAGGTGGAGGTGAAGGAGATACGCTTCGGACCGCAGACCGACGAACACGACTATCAGTTTAAACTGAAGCACGCACGCGAGTTCCTCAACGAGGGCAACAAAGTTCGTGCATACGTGTTCTTCCGCGGCCGCAGCATCCTGTTTAAGGAGCAAGGCGAGGTTCTCCTGCTTCGTTTTGCCAATGATCTTGAAGAGTACGGCAAGGTAGAACAGCTGCCAAAGCTCGAAGGAAAGAAAATGTTCCTCTATATGGCTCCGAAGAAAGCCGGCGTGGCAAAGAAGAGCCAGCAGAAGATGGACCGCGAGAAGCGTGAGGCTGAGCAGAAAGAGACTGCCCGACAAGAGATGGAGCAGCAGCAAGCTAACGACGGAGGTATCTTCGCTAACGTGAAAGGTGGCGATGAGCTACTGAAAAAGCTGAAGGGAGAGGAATAAACAAGAAGATAATAGATGCGTAACGCCCGGTATATGCGTTGCCATCGCCTATTTAATAACAATTTAAAATTACAAAAAAATGCCAAAAGTAAAGACAAACTCCGGAGCCAAGAAGAGATTCTCATTCACCGGAACAGGTAAAATCAAGCGTCGTCACGCTTACCACAGTCACATTCTGACTAAGAAGACAAAGAAGCAGAAGAGAAATCTGGTTCACACTGCAATCGTTGATCCAAGCAACTTGAAGCAAGTTCGCGACCTGCTTAACCTCCGTTAATTAACCCTTAGTCGAACAATTAAAAAAGAAGAAAACTATGCCAAGATCAGTTAATCACGTTGCTTCTAAAGCAAGAAGAACAAGAATTCTGAAGCTCACTAAAGGTTATTTTGGAGCTCGCAAGAACGTTTGGACAGTAGCCAAGAACACATACGAGAAGGGTCTCACTTATGCATACCGCGATCGTCGTAACAAGAAGCGCACATTCCGCGCACTCTGGATTCAGCGTATCAACGCTGCCGCACGCATCGAGGGCATCAGCTATTCACAGCTCATGGGTGCACTTCACAAGGCTGGCATCGAGATCAACCGCAAGGTGCTCGCTGACCTCGCTATGAACAACCCTGAGGCTTTCAAGGCTATCGTAGAGAAAGTGAAATAAATCTTTTCACAACAGTCGCTTAGCGACTCACAAAAAGCATAACCGCTTCTGCCAACAACGGCAGGAGCGGTTTTCTTTTTGCATCACCATCAGTTGGGATAGCATCAAACAAAGAGCCTCTTATCCGGCGGTTAAGGGCCTTTTATCCTTAGCTTAAGAGGCTTTTATCCTTAGCTTAAGAGGCTTTTAGTCTGGGATAAGGAAAATACTAAAGACATTCTGTCGGTATCAATAGCCTTTCTGATGATATTGTGTGCGCTAACGTTAAAAAAGGATAAATGGCGTAGCATTTCTTTTGAAAGCGATATGAGTTGACGATGAATTTTGTAACTTTGACGTGAATATAAAAAACACATTAAATACTTATATCATGAAGAAATATCCAAAAATCGGTATCCGCCCTACTATCGACGGACGTCAGGGCGGCGTTAGGGAGTGTCTCGAAGAGAAAACAATGGCTCTTGCAAAGGCAGTTGCTGAGTTGATATCATCAAATCTCCGCAATGGCGACGGCTCTCCGATTGAGTGTGTCATTGCCGATGGCACAATAGGACGTGTGGCAGAGAGTGCCGCATGTGCCGAGAAGTTTGAGCGTGAGGGTGTGGGAAGTACCATTACCGTCACTTCGTGCTGGTGCTATGGTTCGGAGACGATGGACATGAACCCTCATTATCCGAAGGCTGTCTGGGGCTTCAACGGAACAGAGCGCCCTGGTGCAGTGTATCTGGCAGCAGTGCTTGCCGCTCATGCTCAGAAGGGATTGCCCGCTTTCGGTATCTATGGGCATGATGTTCAAGACCTCGACGACAACACCATCCCTGCTGATGTGGCTGAGAAGATACTTCGCTGGGCAAAAGCTGCTCAAGCTGTTGCCACAATGAGAGGAAAATCATATCTCTCGCTCGGAAACACATGTATGGGCATAGCAGGCTCGATTGTCAATGCCGACTTCCTGCAGCACTACCTCGGAATGCGCACAGAGTATGTGTCGCTCGTTGAGATTCTCCGCCGTGTCGATTTCAATATCTTCGACAAAGAAGAGTTCAAGAAGGCCATGGAGTGGGTTGAGAAGTATTGTAAGACCAACGAAGGCCACGATTATAACGAAGACCGCCAGCTCTTCCCAGGCACTCCGATGACGACATTCAATGGTAAAGGCAAAGGCAAGAACCGCGAAGAGAAGGATGCCGACTGGGAGTTTACTGTGAAGACGATGATGATTATCAGCGATTTGATGCACGGCAATCCACGTCTGCTCGAAATGGGGTACAAGGAGGAAGCCCTTGGCCACAACGCCATTGCTGCCGGTGTGCAGGGACAACGTCAGTGGACAGACTACAAGCCAAACTTCGACTTCCCCGAGTCGATGCTTTGCACATCGTTCGACTGGAATGGACCACGCGAGGCAAACGTGCTTGCCACCGAGAACGACTTCCTCAACGGAATGTCGATGCTCTTCGGCCATCTGCTCACAAACCGAGGTGTCATGTTCTCTGACATCCGCACTTATTGGAGCCCCGATGCTGTTGAGCGCGTGACAGGTCAGCGTCCTGAGGGTGCTGCCGCAGGTGGTTTCATCCATCTGATTAACTCGGGAGCAACGACTCTCGATGCTACCGGAGCCATGACCGATGCCGATGGTAAGCCGACAATAAAGGAGCCTTGGAACATGACCGAGGGTGATATGGAAGCCTGCTTGAAGGCCACAAGCTGGATGCCTGCCGATAGAGACTACTTCCGCGGTGGTGGATATTCGTCTCACTTCCTCACAAAGGGCGGCATGCCAATGACAATGATGCGCCTGAATATGGTTCAAGGACTCGGACCAGTGCTGCAACTGGCTGAGGGATGGACCGTTGAACTCGATCCAAGAGTGAATGATATCCTCGACAAGCGTACCGACCCGACATGGCCGACGACGTGGTTTGCTCCTCGTCTTGACGCTACGAAAGACTGCTTCAAGGATGTCTATTCAGTGATGAATTGCTGGGGTGCCAACCATGGTGCTATAGCATACGGTCACATCGGTGCCGATCTGATTACCTTGGCTTCGATGCTACGCATCCCTGTCTGCATGCACAACGTTGACGATAAGGACATCTTCCGTCCTTCGGCATGGAATGCATTTGGCATGGACAAAGAGGGTGCCGACTTCCGCGCATGCAAGAATTTCGGCCCTATCTACAAGTAAGAGCGTTTTCAACTCGGAGCTAACTGTGGCTCCGAGTTTTTCTTTTTTAAAATAGATATAAAAAATGAACAAATCGAAACTCGTGGAGCGGAAATATCTGCTCACGTTTATTCTCATCACCTCGTTGTTTGCCCTGTGGGGATTTGCCAATGATATAACAAATCCGATGGTGGCAGCCTTCCAGACAGTGATGGAAATCTCGGCTGCGAAAGCCTCTATGGTGCAATTCGCATTCTATGGAGGATATGCTACGATGGCCATCCCTGCGGCTCTGTTCATCAGGAAATACAGCTATAAGAAAGGCATCTTGCTCGGTTTGGCACTCTATGCCATCGGCGCTTTCCTGTTTATTCCGGCAGCAGCATACCAGGAATTCACCTTCTTCTGTCTTTCGCTCTACATCCTCACCTTCGGACTGGCTTTCCTCGAGACAACGGCAAACCCGTTTATCCTTTCACTCGGATCGAAGGATACATCCACCCGTCGACTGAATCTTGCACAAGCATTCAATCCTATGGGATCGCTCTGTGGCATGGCAGTGGCATCGTTTGTGGTGTTGCCGCAGCTCATTAGCGACAAGCGCGACGCTGCAGGGCAGATTATCTTCCACACGTTGAGCGAGGCGGAAAAGGCAAACATCCGCGTCCACGACCTTGCTGTCATACGCAATCCCTATGTGGCAATAGGGCTTGTAGTGCTGTGTGTGTTCATCATCATAGCATTGACCAAGATGCCGCAGATTGCCGGTGAGGGAGTGAAACTTAATGCCCGCACAACACTTCGGCGTTTGTGGGACAACAAGGTTTATCGCGAAGGTGTCTGTGCACAGGTGTTCTACGTCGCAGCTCAGATAATGGTGTGGACATTCATCATACAGTATGCCGACAATCTCGGTATTAATAAGGCAACAGCCCAGAAGTATAACATCGTTGCGATGGCTATGTTCCTCTGCAGTCGATTCATCTCAACGTTCCTAATGCGATATGTCAACACCCGTGTGTTGCTCTCGATATTTGCCATTGGTGCCGCACTTTGCACCATAGGTGCTATCTCTATTGTGGGCATGGCAGGCCTCTACTGCCTTATGGGCATCAGCTTCTTCATGTCGCTCATGTTCCCTACAATCTATGGAATAGCCCTCGAGAATGTAGATTCGGCCGATACATCGCTTGGTGCTGCATTCCTCGTGATGGCAATCGTGGGAGGTGCTCTCATGCCTCCGTTGCAGGGAATGATAATCGATCAGCATACCATCCTCGGGCATCCGGCTGTCAACGTATCGTTCTGTCTGCCATTGATTTGCTTCATCGTGATTATGATTTACGGCTATCGCAGTTATAAGGCAAAAGGTGTTCAATAGTGGAATTATGGAAAACGGATATAGAATGAAGGAGTATTCAGGTCCTGTGAAACGCTATGTGCAGACGATGGACCTGAAAAACGAGCCCGAATTGATTAAAGAGTATCGTCGCCGCCACAGTGAGGGTGAGGCATGGCCTGAGATTATTGCAGGTATCCGCGAGGTGGGAATACTCGAGATGGACATCTACATCCTTGGTTCGCGATTGGTTATGATTGTAGAAACTCCGCTCGACTTCGACTGGGAGTCTGCCATGGCACGCCTTGCAACATTGCCACGACAGCAGGAATGGGAAGAGTTTATGGCGTGCTTCCAAGACTGCAACCCTACGGCAACGAGCAATGAGAAGTGGCAGATGATGGAGCGTATGTTCCATCTCTACGATTGAATCAATCTTCTTACAGACACATATTATTATCGGCAGCCGGGTGGAAATTCACTTCTCCCAGCTGCCGATAAATGTATGTTGTAAACAACTGATAATCATTGCTTTATTAAAAGGCCCATTTAATGCCATTAGAAAGGCTTTCTATTGACGTTAAATGGGCTCTTTATTGGCGTTAAAGAGGCTCTTTAATAAAAGCTCTCTGTATTGCTGCCTTTTTAAGGTGTATTGTTATACTTTTTCTTATTGTTTGAATTTCATCGACAGCGAGATGCGGTTGCGCTCGAAATCGACTTCGATGACCTTCACCATGACGTGCTGATGCAGGTGCACTATTTCGTTTGGATCGCGCACAAAGCGGTCAGAGAGATGCGATATATGCACCAATCCGTCGTTGTGCACGCCGATATCGACAAAGCATCCGAACTTGGTGATGTTGGTCACTATTCCAGGCAACACCATTCCCTCAACGAGATCGTCGATGGTGTGAACATCTTTGCTGAAGCTGAACTCCTCTATCTGTTCGCGTGGGTCGCGCCCTGGTGCAGAAAGTTCCTTCATAATGTCGGTGAGGGTAGGCAGTCCCACTTCAGCCGTCACATATTTGTTTATATCGATGCCTTTTTGCCTATCTTTTTCAGCAACGAGTTCTGCCACAGTACAATGGCTGTCGCGCGCCATCTGCTCCACTATGCTGTAGCTCTCAGGATGCACGGCGCTGTTGTCGAGAGGATTCTTTGCCCCATGTATTCTCAGGAATCCGGCGCATTGTTGGAAGGCTGCCGGTCCAAGTCGTGGCACCTTCTTCAGCTGACTGCGAGAAGTGAAAGCTCCATTTTCGCGACGGTAGTCAACGATATTCTTGGCCAGCGACGGTCCCAGTCCGCTCACATAAGTAAGCAGTTGCTGGCTTGCTGTGTTCAGATCGACGCCCACCGAGTTTACGCTCAGCACAACAGTCTGGTCAAGGCTCTGCTTCAGCTTCGTTTGATCGACATCATGTTGATATTGTCCCACGCCAATGCTTTTCGGATCAATCTTCACAAGTTCCGCCAACGGGTCCATCAGTCGCCGCCCGATACTTACTGCTCCGCGTACGGTGACATCTTCGTCGGGGAATTCCTCGCGTGCCAGTTTCGAAGCTGAATATATTGATGCAGCGTCTTCGCTCACTACGAATATCTTTACATCGTGGTCGAACTCCAGTTCGTGTGCAAACTCATCGGTCTCTCTGCTTGCCGTTCCGTTGCCAATGGCTATGGCCTCGATGGCGTAGCTTTTCACGAGTCTCTCCACCTCAATCTTAGCCTGCATGCGATATCGCTGAGGCGGGTGGGGGAATATGACGGAATGGTGAAGCAGGTTACCCTGTTCGTCGAGGCACACCACCTTGCATCCTGTACGGAATCCAGGATCGATGCCAAGTACGCGTTTTGGTCCGAGTGGTGCTGCCAGTAGCAACTGGCGTAGGTTGTCGCGAAACACCCCGATGGCTTCATCGTCGGCACGTTCCTTGCTCAGTGCGGCAAACTCGTTCTCAATCGAAGGCTCGAGAAGTCGCTTGAAACCATCCTCAACAGTCTCTGCCACCAACTGCTGACATGGCCCGCGGCCGTGAACATAGCGGCGACAGAGTTGTTCTATGCACTCTTCTTCGTTGATGCTGATACTTACACGCAAAATTCCTTCGCGCTCACCACGTCGCATAGCTAGTAGTCGGTGGCTTGTGCAGCGACGCAAGGGTTCCGACCAGTCGAAATAACTTGAATAGTTTCGTGCCTCGTCGGTATCTTTCTTGTTCTTAACCACCTTTGAGCTGATGACGGCACTGCGACGGAACGACTGGCGTACTATCTGACGTGTGCGCTCGTCTTCGCTTATCCTTTCAGCAATGATGTCCTGTGCCCCCTTTATTGCCTGTTCGATATCAGTCACTTGATCGTTGACAAATCGCTGGGCAGCACGTTCGGGTTGAGACTCGTGTTGCTTCATTATGATGTCGGCCAGAGGCTCAAGTCCCTGCTCGCGTGCCACTGCAGCACGTGTCCGCCGTTTGGGTTTGTAGGGCAGGTAGATGTCCTCGAGCGTGGTGGCATCCCAACATTCGGCTATCCTGCGACTCAATTCAGGTGTCATATTACCCTGCGAGGTTATGGTTTCCACGATTGTTTCCTTGCGGTGGGCCAACTCTTTCAGCCGTTCGTTCCAACTGCTGATGGCAGCAATCTGTACCTCGTCGAGCCCTCCGGTGCGCTCCTTGCGGTAGCGACTGATGAAGGGAATGGTACATCCCTCGTCGAGCAACTTCAGTGTGCTCTCTACATTGTCCTTAGGAAGCGACAACTCACGAGCGATAATGTCAGTGAATATGTTCATAAATGGAATAAAAAAGCCCTCGCTGTGGAGGGCTTTGCTTATGGTTATTATTTCCCTGTTTTCTTTAATGTTATGCAGTCGATGTTCGGTGCAAAAGCCTTTGCATTACCCAGTCTGACGGTGTTCTGTCCTTTCTTCAGGTTAACCTTGACGGTTGTTTCCTTCCATGTGGTATATCCGCCGCTGTTCAGGTTGGTTAGCTGCTGTTCCGTGCCACCGTTTACGCTCAGGTTCAGTTGCCGAGGCTCAGCTGAGGCATAGCGTATGGTCATCTCATAGTCACCGCCTTTCTCGCTATATACGTTGCGCCACTCCATGTAGTTGTCGGGAGTGTTTCCAAGGAAACCGACATATGCACCCAGACTTGTCTCGTTTGCATTAAACTCCACTGGGCGTGCATTCTCTTTTCCAGCCAGTTCCTGGTACTCCTTCAGCCAAGCCTCCTCAGCCTCGTAGCGAGTCTGCTCCTCGCGCTTGCCAGTGACGAAGTATGCATTAGAGCCGTGTGCAGGAACTTTCACCATCACGCGGTCGGCCACAACGATGGTGTTCTCGCCACTTATGCAGTCGTGGAGCATGGCACCCTTCTTGAATCCCACCTTGTGGATATCAAGGGCTACATTCTGCTCATTGTCACTCAGATTGACCACAACCACGGCACGTTTCTTTCCGTATATCTTCTCCATGTCCTTTGCCACCACAAACACCTCACCGTCGCGCTGCACCACAGGAGCTCCCAGTCCGAGCTTGTCTTGGTTCATTGCCAGGAGTTCGCGGTTTTTCAGCAGATTGAGTGAGAACTCAGGAATTGTGGTCATGTCGCAGCCAATCAGCAGCGGCGAACTGGTAATGCACCAATAAGCCATGTGAGTCACTTCCTCTTCTGGCTTCAGTGTGCGGCCAATCTCAAGCATGTCGATGTCGTTGTAATGCCCGCCGCCGGTGTAAGCCTGAATGTAAAGATTCTCTTTTATGAGTGCTTTCACCGAGCCCCACGAACACCAGATGTCGCCTGTTGTGCGCCATGAGTCAGCCACTTCGCTGATCCATGTTCCTGGATATGCCCATCTGCACACGTTGAAGACGATGCGCTTGTTGAGTCGCTCAGCCTGACGCTTGATGGCATTGCTCACTTTGGTGTATTGTTCACGTTCGTTAAGCCCCATGTGTATTCCACCGCAATAGTCAACCTTTATGAAGTCGAAGTTCCAATCATCGAAGTATAGCTTGCAGTCCTGATCCTCATGTCCGGCAAATCCCACTCCAATTCCCCATGCATGACGGTTTCCCGATCCGCATGTGTTATCGCCGGCATCGGAATAGATGCCTGCCTTCAGCCCGATGGAGTGGATGTAGTCGGTCAGATGACGCATGCCATTAGGGAACAATTTGGTGTTCAGGCGCAGGTGTCCGTCATCACCACGTCCATTCCAATAGCCGTCGTCGATGTTTATGTATTTGTATCCGGCATCGGCAAGTCCAGTCTTCACCATCGCATCGGCTTGACTCTTTATGAGCTGCTCGTTGATGTTGAGGGCAAATGTGTTCCACGAACTCCATCCCATTGTGGGTGGATCGATAGCCCATACACTGCATGTCATAAGCAGTGCGAATGCTCCTAAAAATGTTTTCTTCATGATTTAGAATTTTATGATTATCAGTTATGATTCATGTGATTATTTAACCACAATCTTCTTCGTTGTGACAGTGCCGTCTACATGTGTCATTCTCACGATGTTAACACCACGTACAGGACTCTGCAGCAATACACCGTCGACAGTGTAGTATTTCTTGTCAACCACCTCGCCATGATCGATTTCGGCGGTCTCGATACCATCAACACTTGATGGATCGAAGTTCACATCCTCGCCATAGAGCCATTCTGCGTAGGTCGTGAGTTGGTTGCGGGCATCGATGGTGGGGCGTGTCATCTTATAAACGCGTTTTCCTCCGTCGGGATATCTGCCTACTGTCTCTTCACCGCTGTGGCTTACGTATTCGAGTTTGTCGCTCCATGATGAGTCTTTTGCAGTGAGTACAACGCATTCGCCATCGTTGTTGCCGAGCTTGAAGCTTGAGTGTAACTGATACATCGGATCGAGTTTGTCAGCCCAAATAATAATGTATCCGTGTGGAGGAATGACAGTTGGCTGATCCGACATGAAGTCGGGATCGGTTCCAATCATATCAGCTGCGTTTATCTGGAACTTCATAGGATTGCTTTCATCGTCAGAGATGTACATGCCATCGATATCGATAGGCTGCGATGTGGTGTTGTACAGCTCAATCCAGTCGTTGCGCTTGTGATAGTCGTTCATGTAGATAGTGTTGGCAGCACTTATCTCGTTTATCATCACAGGAGTCGATCCGGCTTTCTTTAAATATTCTTCAGCAATCGGTTCGAAAATGGCTATGAGCGATTGATCAATGTTATTGTCGATTGATATTACTCGGTCGGCTGTCATCATCTCGCCCAGATTCTTCGATCTTGTCAACTCTGCATCCCAGTAGATATCTGTTGATTCCAACTTATTGTTGTGCACTTCAACGGCAATGACATTTCTTCCCTTTATGAACAAACTCTTGTCCAGCAGTATTGTACCAGAGTCGGGGTTGCTGTTTGCATAGGTAGTCGCAAAGGTGGCATAGCTTGGTGTGCCGTCAGGCATGAGATATCTTCCTGCCTCTTGACCATTCACATATACGACAAAACCGTCGTCGGCAACGAAGTTGAGCGTAAAGGTTTCATCGTCGCTAATGACATCATTCATGACAATCGTCTTGCGGAAATAATAGCAAGAAAGGTTCGAAGTGGTGGTAGTCACTAGTCCATCCTTACCATATCCAAATGGAGCATTGCCTATCGACCACGAACTTTGTAACTTCTGCGTGTTCCATGTTGTGCCGTCGAGGCTTCCCTGATCCCAATAGAACCATTCATCGCCTTTGCTAATCAATTTGGTTCCCGTCGTTTCATTCTTCTTCCAACCCACAAAGTTGTACCCTGCGGGTGCCGATGCTTCAATCTTCACTGGTGCGAAGAGCGTACCGTCGAACTTATTGAGAGGAACGTTCAGTCCGTTCAACCTTAGTTGTGCCTCGGGAATGTTTGCTTTCAGTTGCACCTTCATGCCTTGGTCGAGCCCGAACAACTCGCGCAGGTCTTGCATGTGTGTCTCACGACGACCTTCGTTAGTCATGTTTGGAACCAACTCATTGTATGACGACCACGGCTGCTTTCCTTCGAGTGCAAGCGCAGGTTCAAACAGGTGAGCCAGACTATCGGCAATCTCTTTAGAGCGCTTAGCGGTGTAAACACTTCCGCCCATGAGGCAATAAGTATCGATAAACTGCCTGCGGAATTCACTGTTGGCAGTCATGTTTTTGAAATTACGAGTGAAGTCGTTTGCGTTGCTGTTATAGAGTGTGCTTAGTCCACGTGCGTTGCTGAAGCCCCAGTCAACGTCGAACACGGTATTATGGAATCGTCCGTTGTCTTTCGAACGGAATCCCTTAAGGTTGTTGCTGTTGCAAATCCAGTCGGAAGAACCTATGTATGTGATAGCTGCAACGTAGTTTGCATATTCATCAATGTCTACTTTATCTCTAAGTACCTGATATATTGCATCCGATGAAGCGTTTGCTGCCAGCGACACCCATTCGTTGAATGCCTTGTTGTCGCCGGCTTTCTGGATGTATCCGCCAGCATACTCATAGGCGTCCATGTTGTCTTTATCGTAGCCATAGTTGGCTGTTCCGAAGTATTTGTTGCTCGGGTCACGCAGGTTGAGCATACCGATATATTTACCGTTGAAGAATATATGAGCAGGTTGCAGGGCCTGGCAATCGACATATATTCCACTCGTTGAAAGCGTCTGCTGTATGATAGCATCTTTTATGCGACCATGTGCTTGCGAGTCGTTGTCGTTACCTCCGTTGCGGATAAGTATTTCCTTGTATTTGTTATAAGGTTTCGACTCGAAGAATTTATAGTCGAACGATTTCATACCTTCATATATATTCTTTGCCTTCAGTCGGAATGAACTTGGTGCAAACAGTCGGCTCCATCCGCCAATGATACCGAACTCAGCCTCTTGGTTGATTACCATCTTTCCGTCGGCAGTGATATATTCGGCGTTTACTGGTCGCACCCAGTCCATGTTAAGGTTATTGCGAACCGAGTTGTTACCATGTCCTGTCACACCATTCACACCCTGACAGTACACTCCGATGGAGTCGCCATAAAGGTTTTCGTCTGCTGTATTGATTGAAATAATAGGCAGATAGTAATCCTTGTCTTTATAGATGTAGCTGCGTGTAATCACCTGGCTTGGCAGATAACCTTGGCGGAACAGTCGCAGACGGAGTGGGGTAGTCTCACTGATGTTGAACACACCGTCGGTGCTAATGCTGCTTTCCTTTGTCGGGGTTGATCCGTCGGTGGTGTATCTGAGCGTTGCTCCTGCCGGTATTGTCACATTCACGGTGAACGGCGATGTGAACAATTTCGAGTCGGTATCCACTACAGGGGCATCAAGCCGTTGACTTGAGAAGTCGCTGTTGTTGTTCGATTTGCCTGGTGTCGGTTCGCCTGTCATTGCCCATTCGCCTGTTCCGTCGGTTTTGCGTGCGTAGGAGCAGCGGGCAATAGAGATAGGATAGTTCTGTGTAATGAAAATCTTACCAGTGTAGTCGGCCACGTAGATGGTGCCACCCTCGTCGTTGAGGTCGAAGCGTACCTGCTTGTTAGCTGTCTCACCATACACGCCATCGGCAGCGTTGTGGTCGAAGTAGATTGTCTTAAAGCCGTATGGCTGAACGACACCGTATCCCATAGGGATCATAAACTTCGTCGGATCGTTGGGGTCATCAGTCACAAAGAGTCCGCCGAGGTTCACTTTCTTGTCGGAGTTGTTGTAGAGTTCGAGCCATGCACCGTAGTTGAACGAGTAGTCGATAAACTGGTCGATGTTGGCTACCTGTATCTCGTTAGCCACAAGCACCTCTGCTGGATTGACGTTGTCGTACTCCTCATAGTAGTTGGGAGTGATGGTCATTCCGTAGTCGGCGAACTTTCCTCCCCAGTTCTGTTGCTGGTTTACGGCGATGACGTTCTTTCCCACCTGCAGGAAATAAGATGGAATCTCAATGTCGACCGACTCGTAGCCTACTGTCCAGTCTTCTGCTTCATCGATAAGGTGGCCGTTTACATAGATTTTATATGAGTCGTCGTGGCAAGCGTTAATTACGTATTTCGATGTCGGCACAACCTCTGTGAGCGTGAAGTTACGGCGTATCCAATAGTTGTTATAGTCGCCACCCTCCCATATCGTCTGCACTTCGGAAATGAAACCTGCATTTCCTATCGGCATTCTTGCCGTATCCCAGTTGCTGTCGCTGAATTCGGGAGTGGTCCATTCCATCGACTCATTCAGTCCTTCTATAATTGGGTCGCCCACTCTCGAGCCGTTGGGAGCATAATAGCTCTGGTCGTAGAACATTGTTCCCACCCATCTCTCGGCGTTGGCAAAACTCTTGTCGGTGATGGATATGTTTGATATTTCGATCTTTGTTCCGTCGGCATTGCCACTGAAGTCGAACCATATCTTCAGGTCGGAAATGTCCTTCCCCGTGATATTGTCGACTGTCACCTGTCCGCTGTTGACGTTGAAGTATGCCTCTACGGCAATTACATTGTCGTCTTTGTTCTCTGCCAACAACACAGATGCACTATAGTCTGTGCCGGCAATGAGCCTCGAGTTGAATGTAAGCTTGTACTTGTGTGTGCTCGCCAAGTTTACTGTCGACTTGAATTGCACCTGCACCTCTCTGTCGTTCTGCGTGGCATAGGGCAGTGAGATTGTGTACTTGTCGTCGGCACCTGCTTTGCACAGTTGTGGCCAGGAGTTGTCGAATCGGCGGCCGGGGTTGTAAAGCAATCGGGCTGTCCACGGTTCATCGTAACCCATTAAAAGTCCGTCATCACCATTAGGTTGTGCCGATGCGCTAATGGCTATGAAAGCCAGCGACATTAAAAGTAATCTTTTCATCTTATTTAGGTTTTGTTCTTATTTGCTTTTCCAATTATTAATAATGTGGGCATAAATCTCGGCAAAGTTACAAAAAGTCGAGTGAAGAACAAAATATATTTATATATTTTTTATTCCGAGACGCCGTAACTTCTTCATTATCAATATGGAAAAGTTACAAAAAGTCGAG
>CACZRN010000023.1 GCA_902783625.1 uncultured Prevotellaceae bacterium | reverse complement strand
GTGCCTTAGCTCAGTTGGTAGAGCATCGGACTGAAAATCCGTGTGTCCCCGGTTCGATTCCTGGAGGTACCACTCCTCCTTTCATTGATCTCCGCATTCGAGTAACATCGGTGTGGAGATTTTTTTATATACAAAAGCCTGTAGCATCGTGAGTGTGCGGCAGGCTTTTTATATTATACCAAGTTGATGTAGGAAAATGGCTATTATCGACAACGGGCAGATAACCCTGACGGCAAACATCCATAAGGAGAAGAACATGCGGTTGGATGTCCCGTGGTTGGTGAACTCGTCGCTGACGGTCTGCTTCTTCACCACCCAACCAACGAACAGGCAGGTGAGCAACGCTCCCAACGGAAGCATTATCTGTGCGGTGATGTAGTCGCAGAAGTCGAGCACTCGCATGCCGACAATTTTCAAGCTGTCGACGGCACCCATGGAGAGCGAGCAGAATACGCCTATCACACAACAGACAATGGTCTCTATCCACGCTCCGCTTTTGCGGCTGAGCCCGAATTCCTCGTAGATATATGCCGTTCCTATCTCGTGCATCGATATTGTGGAAGTGAGGGCGGCAAGCGAGAGGAGAGCGTAGAACATTATCGAGATGGCATATCCCACCGCAGGAATGTTGCCAAAGGCCTGCTGGAAGACATTGGGCAGCGTGACAAAAATGAGCGCCGGACCGCTGTCGGGATTCACACCGACGGAATATGCGGCGGGAAATATCATCAGTCCGGCAAGTATGGCGATGACTGTATCGATAGAGGCTATCGACACGGCCGACTTCACCAAATTGGTCTCGCGGTTGAAATACGACGCATAGGTGCAGAGGCATGCCGTGCCAAGCGACAGCGAGAAGAACGACTGCCCAAGCGCATCGAGCATGATGCTATGGTTGATAACAGAGAAATCGGGATGAAAGAGGAACGTCACTCCATGCCACGAGCCTGGCAGCGAACACGATGCCGCCACAATAATCAGAAGAAGGATGAATAACGTGGGCATGAGTATCTTCGACACCCGCTCTATGCCACGACGCACACCACGGGTGACTACCAGATGCGTGAGAACGATAAAAACAACGGTCCACGCCGTTGGCAGGACGGCATCGGATGAAAACTCAGTAAAATAGCGCTCAACGTAGGTCACGTCGCCATGTATGCCGCCGGCAATAGACACGAACAAATACTGCAGACACCATCCCGCCACCACCGCATAGAAGCCGAGGATGATCATCGACGTGACTACCCCAAGCAGCCCGATAACACCCCACGAGCGTCGGCCCGACATCATACTGTATGCCCTCGACGCATTTGCCGACGAGTGCCGCCCAACCACAAACTCGGCTATCATTCCGGGGATGCCGAGCATGAGCGTGAAGGCTATGTAAAGCAGGATAAACGCCGCACCGCCATCCTGACCTGTCATATATGGGAAACGCCAAATGTTTCCCAATCCTACGGCAGAGCCTGCAGTGGCAAGGACAATGCCGATGCGTGAATTGAAGCGACCTCTATTTTGAACCATGTAGTATGAAATCGAGCAATCCGAACTGGTGGAGGAATATCAATGCAATGCAGACAGGGCAGATGAATCTGACGATAAACAGGTAGATCGAGAATATGCCCTTGTTGATGGAGCCGTGATTGGTGAACTCGGCGCGCACAATCTTCTTCGGGACATACCAGCCCACGAAGAGGCAGGTTAATAATCCGCCGACAGGAAGGAATATCTGCCCGGTGACAAAATCGAAGATATCAAAGAGCGACTTGCCTCCAATGGATAGGAAATCAAACTGCCCTCGCGACAACGAACAAAAGGCTCCAATGATAAAACACGAGATGGTGACGATGAGAGATGCCGTGCGACGCGTAACATTGAACTCCTCATGAAAGAAAGCAGTGCTAACCTCGTGAAGCGAGATAAGCGATGTCACTGCCGCAAGCGACAAAAGCGAATAGAACATCAACGCTATCAATGTGCCGATAATGGGGAAAGACGAGAATGCCATTTGAAAAACATTTGGCAACGTGATGAATATGAGCGATGGGCCGCTATCGGGGTTTATTCCAACCGAAAATGCTACGGGGAAAATCATCAGGCCAGCCAAGATGGCAATGAGCGTGTCGACAATCGATATCTGAACAGCCGAGCCGAGCAAGTTAACCTTCCGCCCGAAATAACTGGCAAACGTGCAGATACAACCCATGGCAATGCTCAACGAATAGAACGACTGCCCAAGGGCGCTAAGAAACACACCGCTGTCGATCTTTGAGAAATCAGGCTTCAGAAGGAAACTTATACCCTTCTCTCCACCAGGTAACATGCACGATATCACCACAATAATAATTAAAAGGATGAACAACGTGGGCATCAACAACTTCGATGCGCGTTCGATGCCATGCTGCACGCCTCGTTTTATGACTATGTGGGTAATGAGGAAGATGGCTGCTGTCCACATGATCGGGCGCAACGGACTCTGCGAGAAGTCGCTGAAATAACGCGAGATATATTCGGAGTCGCCCTGCAACTCTCCTACAAGCGATGCGTAGATGTACTGCAGGCACCAGCCCGATACCACTGCATAGTAACCCGTGATGAGAAATCCTGTCAACACTCCGAGAAACCCGACATACTTCCACGGCGTACCGTTAGCGAGCTTTGTGTATGCCCGTGCGGTGTTGCTCGCTCCATGCCGTCCAATGATAAACTCGCTCACCATGCATGGAATGCCTAACAACAACACGCAGCCCAGATACACAAGTATGAATGCCGCGCCGCCATTGTCGCCTGTCATGTACGGAAAACGCCACACATTGCCCAAACCAACAGCCGAACCGGCAGTGGCAAGAATCATTCCAATCTTACTTCCAAAGTTTACCCTATCGTTACTCATTTGAATATTTTTCGCAAAAACTTCTGCAAAATTATAAAAAAATGTCTATATTTGCATAAATATTATAAGTTAAAATGCGAAAAATATTACAAATAGCAAAAATATACCCATTTTCCACGCTGATAATCATCGCAATATGGGTGGTTTGTCTGATTCCGATTGGTGAAATGCCTATCCGAACTATCAGCCTTGGCGACAAGTGGGAACACGCGCTGATGTATATTATCCTTTCGGCAGTGATAATTTTTGAATATGCCCGATGCCATAAGAAAATAGAATGGCAACGAATAGTTATAGCATCACTGGTGCTGCCCGTTATCATGGGTGCACTCGTTGAACTTGCCCAAGCCTATCTTACGTTTGGGCACAGGAGTGGTGAAATGCTCGATTGGATTGCCGACAGTATCGGTTCGGCAATAGCATCGTTCATCGGTATTCCTCTGGCAAGCTATCTCTCCAAAGGGAGAAGGGGCACTTGAGGAGGTGGGAATTGTAGAATCGGCGGTCGCCTGTCACTTCCCTACCGATGAAATCGGGTTTTTCGTAGGTTTCGTCATCTGCCGACAGTTCAACCTCAGCCATCACGAGTCCGGCATTTTCGCCGAAGAATTCATCAATCTCAAACGTGTGCCGCCCAGCATCGACAAGATATCTTTGCTTGTCGATAAGTCCGCCACGACACAATTTGAGTAACTCTGCAGCTTCTTCCAGCGTTATCTCCTTCTCAAACTCATAGCGTGATAGTCCGCCGTCATGCGACTTGCTCTTAATCGTGATATACGCCTTGTCGTCGCGAGTACGTATCCTGACCGTAGCGCCTTCGGCAGGGATATACCCCTGCCGGATACGACTACTCGACCGCGCTACGCTCTTGTAGTCGGCTCCTTTTTTTACAAGAAACTTGCGTTCTATCTCGAGACCGCTCATCAGTTCATCATTGTAAACAAGAAGAATGCTGCGATAGCCAGCAAACCTATTGCTATCCAAGCGATCACCTTCTTTGCCTGCTTTTCTTCTTTCTGCTCGCGGAGCTTCTTCTTGGTTTTGCTTTTCTGACTCATATTTCTTGCCTCACCTTCTCCCCGTCACCGATGGGGCGGCCGCATCTGAGGCGTGGGCCTTAGGTTAGTTTATTTATTTGCTTTTAATTATCTTCTTCATCAACAGTAGGGAACTCCATGAGGTATGCCTTTATGAAATCGTCGATCTTTCCGTTCATCACGCCATCAACATCAGTTGTCTGATAATTAGTGCGATGGTCTTTTACCCGACGGTCGTCGAAGACATAGCTTCTTATCTGGCTTCCCCACTCTATCTTTTTCTTCCCCGCCTCTATCTTCGCCTGCGCTTCGAGCCTTTTCTTCATTGCTCTGTCGTAGAGTTGCGATCTCAGAAGCAGGAGTGCCTTCTCTTTGTTCTTCGGCTGGTCGCGGGTCTCGGTGTTCTCAATGAGTATCTCTTCCTCTTCCCCGGTATCGGGATCGGTGTACCAATACCTCAGTCTCACCCCCGACTCCACCTTATTCACGTTCTGCCCACCTGCTCCACTCGAGCGGAAAGTATCCCACGACAACTTCGCCGGATCGACATACACCTCTATGGTGTCGTCGACGAGCGGTGTCACGAACACACTTGCGAAGCTTGTCATACGTTTTCCCTGAGCATTGAAAGGGCTCACTCTGACAAGTCGGTGCACGCCATTCTCGCTTTTCAGATAGCCATAAGCATACTCGCCACCTACTATCTGCATGGTAACGCTCTTTATACCAGCCTCATCACCTTCCTGCAGATCGGATATCGTCACTTTATATCCATGCGCTTCTGCCCATCGCATATACATGCGCTGAAGCATCTGTGCCCAGTCTTGACTCTCCGTGCCGCCGGCACCCGAGTTTATCTTCATCACACACTCCATTGGATCTTCCTTCTGGCGGAGCATGTTTTTCAGTTCAAGATCTTCAATAGCACTTATTGCGCGGGCGTAGTCGTCGTCGACCTCCTGTTCGCTGACCATCTCTTCCTTATAGAAGTCGAAGGCAAGTTTGAGTTCCTCAGCCAGACGTTTCACCTCGGCATAGCCTTTCAGCCATTTCTCAATGCCCTTCACCTTTTTCATCTGCCGCTGTGCCTCAGCGGGATCGTTCCAGAAGTCAGGGTCCTGAGTGCGCAATTGCTCTTCCTCAAACTCCACCTGCTTCTTCTCTATGTTCAGATAGCGGTGCAGTGCATCTGCTCTTTCGAGCACATCTTTCAGTTGATCTGAAGTTATCATATATAATATGTCAGATTTTCGGAGTGCGGATCACGTGTCCGTCTTCCTACTCCTCGTACATCTTGTCGATTATATCCTTATAATTCTTGTTTACCACGGAGCGCTTCAGTTTCAGCGTATTTGTCAGTTCTCCATTCTCCATCGAGAACGGTTTCGGCATCAGTGTGATGCGCTTCACCTTCTCGTAGTGGGCAAGCGATTGCTGCAAGGTGTCGATGCGGTCCATTATCATCTTAACGATTCTCGGATCTGCGCACATCTCCTCGTTCGACGAGAACGTCATCCCGTTGTCGGCGGCATATTCCTCGAGCAGATGGAAGTCGGGCACGATGAGAGCCGAGACGAACTTCCTCTCCTCGGCAACGATGTTCACCTGATCGACATACTTGTCGACGAGCAGCATCGCCTCGAGTGCCTGGGGAGCAATATATTTGCCGTTGGATGTCTTGAAGAGATCCTTTATTCTCTCTTTCAGGAACAGCTCGCCGTCCTTCATATAACCTGCGTCGCCGGTATGGAAGAATCCGTCGGCATCGAATGCCTCAGCATTGGCATCGTCGCGCTTGTAGTATCCGCGTGTTATCGTCGGACCCTTGAGCAATATCTCGTCGTTCTCGCCTATCTTAATTTCTATGCCCTCTATCGGACGTCCTACACTTCCCACGGTAAACGGTTTCCCTTTATGGTCGCACGACACCGTCGCCAGGCTCTCCGTGAGGCCGTAGCCAACAATCATCGACAGTCCGATGGAGTGTACAAACTCCTCAACCTCGGGCGACACCGTAGCACCTGCCGTAGGGAAGATATTCGGATTCTCGAGTCCTATCTGCTTCCTCACCAGACTAAGTATCGACTTGTTCAGCGCCTTATATTCGAGTGCAAGCCCGATAGGCGGGCGACGTCCATGGCTCAGGTATTCGATATTGTATTTCCTACCCACTGCAAGGGCATGAAGGAACAGCTTCTGCTGCATTGGCGACGAGTTGTCGATCTTGTCTTTCACACCCACATATAGCTTTTCCCAGAATCGAGGCACCGACGACATACACGTAGGATGTGTCTCACGCATCGCCTGCTGTATCTCGCGGGGATAGGTGTTGATGATTATCCTCGACCCTGCATAGAGGCACAGATAGCACCATCCGCGCTCGAAGATATGTGTCAGCGGCAGGAACGTTATCACGCGGTCTTTATCTGTCACAGGCACACATTTCAGATTGGCGATGTGTGCTGCGCGATATTGTCCATAGGTGAGTATCACACCCTTGCTTGCCCCTGTGGTGCCACTCGTATAGAGAATGTTGCACACGTCGTCGTCGCTTGCCTGCTTATACAACTCCTCCACTTCGCTCTGCCGCGGCAGATTCTCGCCCAAGCGAATGAAATCCTCGAAATAGAGCGAGTTGGGATCGTGGGTACTCATGCGCACACTGGGGTCGAAGATGATTATCCTCTCAAGCGTCGGGCACAGCGAGAATATCTTCTGAGCCTTGTCGTACTGATCTTGCTCACCTACGAAAAGGAATCTCACCTGCGCATCGTTGATCATAAACTGTATCTGCTGCTCCGAACTTGTGGCATAGAACGGAATCGAAGCCACGCGGATGCCATAGGCGCCAAAATCGGTGTAGAGATATTGAATACAGTTCTGTGCAAACACAGCGATGTTGTCTTGCGGACGAAGACCGATGTTCAGCATCGCGTTCGAAACCTGTTTCACCCGGAGTGAGAACTGCTTCCACGACACACTTTTCCACTTCAGCGAACCGAAAGAGCGGAATATGAGAGCTTCGCGCGAACCATAACGGGCGGCCTGCTCATGAACAATCATCGAGAGATGGCTAATAGTTTCCATACCTTTTTGTGTTTTTAACATTGCAAAGATAGTGCAAACCGAGCGCAGAACAAAATAAAATTCAAAGAAATTTATTATTTATGCCGAGGCGCAGCCTATCTTCAACACAGTTAAAGATAGTGCAAACCGAGCGCAGAGACTTGTCGAACGCAAGTGAGACCCACTGACCGAAGGGAAGTAACTAAAATAAAATTCAAAGAAATTTATTTTTTATGCCGAGGCGAAGCCTATCTTCAACGCAGTTAAAGATAGTGCAAGCTGAAAGCAGAGCAAAATAAAATTCAAAGAAATTTATTTTTTATGCCGAGGCGAAGCCTATCTTCAACGCAGTTAAAGATAGTGACAAGTTGTTGAGCAAAGCGAAAAAACTGAGTGCAAATACACAATCAAAACGCGATACTCTTTTCCCGAGTCAATAATTTTGCTAGCAAAATTTTGAATAGAAAGGCTCTTTATTGCCATTAGAAAGGCTCTTTAATGAAAATTTTGCTAGCAAATTTTTCTAAAGACAATGTAAGGGAGGCGAAAAGACATGCCAACTTATTGTTTATCAACGTGTTTTACTTCTATAAAAAAAGGCTTGCATGGCAATTGCATGCAAGCCTTTGACGGTTATTCCTTTCGCCGTTTGTTGCCTTCGACAATGTCTCTGCAACAACTTATGCGACTGAGGATTACTCCTTGTTCTCGGGTGCCTCGTCGATGAGATCCATGAACTCGTCGAGCTTCGGAGTGATGATAATCTGCGTGCGACGGTTGCGCTGACGGCCAAGCTCGCTGTCGTTGGTTGCCAGTGGGTTGTACTCGCCACGGCCTCCTGCTGTGAGACGCTTGGGATCAACACCGTAGTTGTTCTGCAGATACTGCACCACACTCGATGCGCGCAGGCAAGAGAGGTCCCAGTTGTTGCGGATGTTCTCGCGACGGATAGGCACATTGTCGGTGTTGCCTTCTATGAGCACATCGTAGTCTTTGTAGTCCATGATTATCTTCGCGATCTTCGAGAGTGTGGCCTGTGCACGGTCGTTAATCTCATACGAACCGCTCTTGTAGAGCATGTTGTCGGCCAAAGAGATATAAACTACTCCCTTCAGCACCTGCACGTCAACCTCCTTGAGCTCCTCTTTCGACAGTGAGCGGGTGAGGTTGTTCGTGAGAATCATGTTGAGCGAATCGCTCTTCGACTTAAGCTCGGTGAGGTGACGGATGTACTGGTTTGACTCGTTTATCTGATCGACAAGCTTCTCTATCGACACATTGTTCTGCGAGGCGTTGGTGAGACTCTTGTCAAGCGATTTCTGCAGGCGGGCATAGTCGCTCTTCTGCTGTTTGAGCTGATCTTCGAGGGCTGTCACACGCGCTGTGGCGGCGGCAAGTTGCTCTTTCACTACCTGATAGCTGGTGTTGAGATTGGTATTCTCGTTTTGCAGACTTTGATTGTCGAGGCGGCATGCCTCAAGGTCTTTCTTGCTTGCACACGAACCCAACACGAGGGCGGCACAAACGACGCACATTGATATAAAACTTTTCTTTCTCATATTATTTCCTTTCTTTTACATGGTTCGACATTTTGTCGGCGAAATTACTAATTAGACGCATAAAAAATGAAAATGTTACTCTGGTTTAGTGAAATTTAACCATAGAATCGCGAAAATTAACCGATTTATGCACTCTCAACTCTACACTCTACACTCTTCACTATGCACTTCCCTCTCGGTAGGCCTGTGCGGTGATACCTGTCATTCGCTTGAAGTATCTGCTGAAGAACGAGGGACTGGGGAAGTTCATCTCGTCGGCTATCTGTGCTGAGCTCTTGTCGGTATGTCGCAACTCCACCTTTATGCGTGTGATAAGCGCGCGGTCGATCCATTCCTTGGCAGTGATGCCGCTTGTCTGACGTACCACAGTACCGAGATAGCGTCCTGTGAGACACATGCGTTCAGCATAGTAACCGATGTGATGGTGTTGAGAGGCATTCTGATTGACGAGATAGATGAAGCGATCGAAGATAGTCTGTTCGCGTGTCATGGTTGTCTGAAGACGATCGTAATGCTGACGGTAGAGATGGTCGTAGTGATACATCTGCGCAGCTACTATACTGCTGACTGTCTGTCGGCTATAGTATTTCTGATGTACAATGTGCCATAGTGTATCGATGATATGTCTTGCAATACCGATATCTGCTTCGGATGCCGGCAATTGAAAGTCGCGCTGTGTGCCGTTGAAAGCCATAGGCAGCTGTCCGGATGCAAAGGGCATAGGAAACTCACCTGAGAGGCCAAAACCATACATCTCAAGATCAGGCGTGAAACTGATAGGAGTAATCACCGTACCTGGTCCTACAAATATCAGAGTGCCTGCCGTGATGGTCTTCTCAACGAGGTTGATATAGGCATGTAGCTCTCCATTCATAACGATACCCAGCCGATGGTCATCGATGACGAAGGGTGGCTTCTGCTGGACGATAAGCCTGAACACCTGAGAGTCGCCATGGAGGATGGCGAGCTCGTTATTCAAAAAAATATGTTCACGTATATGCGAAAGATGGGGCTCAAAGATGTCGCGCATCCGTGAGAAATTCATCAGTTTCGGTTCCTTGCTCATGTTTATTATATTTAAATTTTCGACGCAAAGATAATGAATTAGAGCAAATAATTGCATTTTTTATATATAAATCGTACAAAAAGGACATAATCACATTCGGAAAGATAGCACAGAGTTGATGAAAACATTATAATTTTGCAGAGGAAAACGAAAGTTGCCGTTAACATTATCGTTGACGTAACCGTAATCGTAAAAATATAATTATGAGACGTTTTACATCTATATTGTTTTGGATTGTCGCTTTGTGCGGGGGGCATGCTCAGACATTGGAGGAGTGTCAGCAGGCTGCCGAAAGGAATTATCCGCTCATTCAGCGTATGGACTTGATACAACAGACTGCTGACCTTACGGTTAAGAACATCGCCAAGGGATGGCTTCCGCAGATATCGGCATCGGCACAGGCTACGCTGCAGAGCGATGTGACAGCATTCCCCGATGAGATACAGGATGTGTATCAACAGATGGGCATCAATATGCGCGGGCTGCGCAAAGACCAGTATCGCATCGGAATTGATGTGCAGCAGACGGTGTTCGATGGAGGACATATCAGGAACCAGAAAGAAGTGGCACGGCAGCAGGCTGGTGTGGAGCAGGCTGAGAACGAGGTGAACATCTACAGTATTCGCAAACGCGTGAACGAGATGTTCTTTGCTCTGCTGTTGCTCGACGAACAGATACAACTCAACCGTGACTTGCAGGAACTGCTCAGTGCAAATGAGAACAAGCTTGCCTCGATGCTGAAAGGGGGAACCGCAGCAGAGTGTGACTATCAGAACGTGAAGGCCGAACGGCTTAATGTGGCGCAGCAGTTGGTCACCCTGCAATCGGGGCGAAAGGCAATGGCAAGAATGCTCAGCACACTGTGCGGTATAGAGATTTCGTCACCAGTAAAACCAGAAACAGTTCCTAATACTCATCTATCGTCTCTTACCTCTCAACGCCCAGAGCTTCGGCTTATCGACTCACAGATACGTTTGGCCGATGCGCAGGAGAAAGCTCTCGATGCTGCACTGATGCCACGTCTCAGTGTTTTCGCACAGGGATTCTACGGATATCCGGGGTATAACTTGTTCGATGACATGATGCATCGCCAATGGTCGCTCAACGGTATGGTTGGTGCACGGCTGTCGTGGAACATCGGAGCGCTTTACACACGAAAGAACGACAAGGCAAGGCTCGCACTGATGAGACAGACAGCAGAAAACAATCGCGAAGTGTTTCTGTTCAACAACAACCTGGAGCAGATACAGCAGAGTGAGAATATTGAACGCTACCGACAGTTGATGAACGACGACGACGAGATTATCACGCTCCGACAGCAGGTGAGGAAAGCTGCAGAGTCGAAGTTGCAGCATGGCATCATCGACGTGAACGACTTGCTGCGAGAGATAAATGCAGAGAATGCAGCACGAATGCAGCAATCAATGCACGAAATAGAAATGCTAAAAGAGATTTACGAACTGAAATATACGACAAATAATTAAATCACCGATATGAATAGATTATTATTGCTGGCATGCACAGTACTGATGCTCAGCGCTTGCGGAAACAAAGAGAAGGAATACGACGCCACAGGAACATTCGAGGCGACAGAAACAACCGTGTTTGCAGAGCAAAGCGGGGCACTGCTGGCGTTAAATATCAACGAGGGCGACATTATCTCTCAAGGACAGGAGGTGGGATGTGTGGACACCACTCAGATATGGCTGAAGATACAACAGCTGAGAGCCACAAAGAAAGTGTATCAGAGCCAGAAGCCCGACATGGAGAAGCAGATTGCCGCTACTAGGCAGCAACTGGCAAAAGCACAGACAGAACAACAGCGATATAAGGAACTTGTTGCCGACGGTGCTGCTCCAGGTAAAATGCTCGATGATGCTACATCGCAAGTACAAGTGATTAAGCGGCAACTCGATGCACAAATCTCATCGCTCAACACTACCCTCTCTACCCTCAACTCACAAATGGCCGCCACAGATGTGCAGGTGAGTCAGCTTTACGAAGAACTGCGAAAGTGCCATGTGGTATCGCCAATCAGCGGAACCGTGTTGGAGAAATATGTAGAGCAAGGTGAGTTTGTGGCGACAGGAAAACCGCTGTTGAAGATTGCCGACACCGAAAACATGTTTATCCGTGCATATGTGACATCAACACAGTTGCAGAACATCAAGGTTGGACAGAAAACAAAAGTGTTTGCCGACTATGGCAACGGTGACAAGAAAGAATACGAAGGCAGGGTGAGCTGGATAAGCAGTCGCAGCGAGTTTACCCCGAAGACAATCCTCACCGACAATGAACGTGCCGACCTTGTGTATGCCGTGAAGGTAGCAGTGAAAAACGACGGCTATGCGAAGATTGGCATGTACGGAGAGGTAAAGTTTTAATAAATTGTTTCTTACGTCATGCATGCAATAGAAATCAATCACGTGTCGAAGTCGTACGGCAAGGTCAAGGCCTTAAACGATGTCTCGTTCTCTGTTGACAAGGGCGAGGTATTCGGACTGATAGGTCCTGATGGTGCCGGCAAGACATCGATGTTCCGCATTCTCTGCACATTGCTATTGCCAGAGCAGGGAACAGCAACGGTGGATGGTTTCGACACCCGGAGCCAGATAAAAGAAATACGGCAACGGGTGGGATATATGCCTGGCAGATTCTCGTTGTACGAAGACCTCACGGTGAGGGAGAACCTGGAGTTTTTTGCCACTCTCTTCGGCACCACTGTCGATGAAGGCTACGACAGCATCAAAGCCATCTATTCACAGATAGAACGTTTTTCCAACCGCAAGGCAGGGGCGTTGTCGGGAGGAATGAAACAGAAACTTGCACTCAGTTGTGCACTTGTGCATAGTCCGAGTGTGCTTTTGCTCGATGAGCCCACAACGGGCGTCGATCCCGTGAGTCGCAAAGAGCTGTGGGAGATGCTGGGATTGTTGAAAGAGCGCGACATCACCATCGTTGCCGCCACACCGTATCTCGACGAGGTGCGACGCTGCCAACGGGTGGCATTTCTCGATCGTGGCAACCTGAGGGGTATAGACACCCCTGACGCGATACTCAATCGATATGCTGACATTTTCAACCCACCAGACATAGAGAAAGATGAAGGCGGTGGCGCTATGGATGAATCCGACAATGTGATTGAGGTGAAGCATCTTGTGAAGGCATTCGGCACATTCCGTGCCGTTGACGACATCAGTTTCAGTGTAAAGCGAGGCGAGATATTCGGATTCCTTGGTGCCAACGGTGCGGGTAAGACCACTGCCATGCACATGCTCACAGGACTCAACCAACCCACAAGCGGCACAGGAACAGTGTGCGGCTATGACATACGCACCGAGCACGAGCAGATAAAGAAACACATAGGATATATGTCGCAGAAGTTCTCGCTCTACGAAGACCTCACCGTGGCCGAGAATATCCGACTCTTTGCAGGCATTTACGGAATGAAAGACAAGGAGATAGCACGCAAGACCGACGATCTGCTTGAGCGCTTGAATTTCTACGACCACAAGAACGATCTCGTAGCATCGCTTCCATTAGGCTGGAAGCAGAAACTTGCTTTCTCTGTGTCGATATTCCACGAACCAGGTGTGGTGTTCCTCGATGAGCCCACAGGTGGTGTTGACCCTGCCACACGACGTCAGTTCTGGGAACTCATCTACGACGCTGCCGCTCGTGGCATCACAGTGTTTGTGACTACTCATTACATGGACGAAGCTGAATATTGCGACCGCATCTCCATCATGGTCGATGGTAAGATAAGTGCTCTCGGCACCCCCGACGAGCTAAAGCAACAGCTGAACCAGCCCGACATGGACCATGTGTTCACATATCTGGCACGACAGGCAAAACGCGGGGATAGTGCATAGTACATAATTAATAGTTCATAATGAAGCAGTTTATCAGTTTTGTAAAGAAAGAGTCGCGACACATTCTTCGCGATCGCCGCACAATGCTCATACTGTTCGGCATGCCAATAGTGCTGATGCTGCTCTTCGGCTTTGCCATCACCAACGACGTGAGGAATGTGCGCACAGTGGTGGTGACGTCGCAGATGGATCATATCACACGCATGGCTGTCGATCGCCTGGTAGCATCGGAGTATTTCGACATCACTGCCACCGTAGGCACAAGCAAGGAGGCTGAGCGGCTCATCCGCAATCAAAAGGCCGACATGGCTGTGGTGTTCGGTGCCGACTTTGCCTCGAAACGTAGCGGTGCACAGCTGATTGTCGATGCCGCCGACCCAAACATGGCACAGCAATGGACCAATTACGCCCAACAGGTAATCAGCAACCCCGATCTGTCTGCAGTAAACATTAAACTTCTATACAATCCCCGGATGAAGTCAGCCTACAATTTCGTGCCTGCCATTATGGGTATGCTGCTGATGCTCATCTGCGCCATGATGACATCCATAAGCATTGTGCGCGAGAAAGAGAAGGGCACTATGGAAGTGCTTCTTGTCTCACCAGTGCGGCCGCTGATGATAATCATAGCAAAGGCGGTGCCTTATCTGATTCTTGCCTTCATCATACTCGTCAGCATCCTGCTTATGGCACGCTATGTGCTTGCCGTACCTCTGGCAGGCAGCATTGTGTGGATATTCATTGTCAGCTGCATCTATATTCTGCTGGCTCTCTCGCTCGGATTGCTTATATCAAATATCGCCACCAACCAACTGATGGCGCTACTACTGTCTGCCATGGTGCTGCTAATGCCAATTGTCATGCTCTCGGGCATGCTGTTCCCAATAGAATCGATGCCACGCATACTGCAATGGGTGTCGGCTATAATTCCTCCACGTTACTACATACAAGCCATGCGCAAACTGATGATAATGGGTGTGGGCATAGGCGATATAATACATGAAGTGATAATCCTATCAGCGATGACAATAGTGTTGTTAGCAATCGCACTCGCAAAGTTTAAGACTCGATTGGAATAAATAACAAAAAAACCGTAAGCCAAAGCCAATGATAAAATATCTCATTCAGAAGGAGTTTCTGCAGATACGGCGCAATGCTTTTTTGCCACGACTGATATTCGTCTTCCCCATCATGATTATGTGCGTGATGCCGTGGGTGATGAATCAGGAGGTGAAGAACATACGCGTGAGTATTGTCGACAACGACCGCTCAAGCCTCAGCCAGCGCCTTGTGCACAGCATCGAGCAAAGCAGATACTTCATCTTCAGCGGGCTACAGCCGTCGTACGATGCCGCACTGAAAGAGATAGAGAAAAGCCGCACCGACATAGTGCTGGTCATCCCACCGAAATATAGTCACGACATAGCCCTTGGACATCAGCCACAAGTCCTCATAGCGGCCAATGCCGTCAACGGCACAAAGGGAAGCATAGGAAGTACCTATCTGGCGCAGATAGTGATAAATGATAACCTCAATTCCCGGATTTCACCTTTCAACTCTCAACTTTCAACTTTCAACTTTCACTTTTCAACTCTTAACCTATACAACCCTCACCAGAACTACAAGGTATTCATGATTCCTGCCTTGCTGGCTATTGTAATGATGCTCATGTGCGGATTCCTGCCGGCACTAAACATTGTGGGGGAAAAAGAAACGGGCACTATCGAACAGATAAACGTCACACCGGTGAGCAAATGGTCATTCATACTCGCAAAACTGATACCCTACTGGCTCATCGGTTTGTTCATCGTCACGGTCTGTCTGCTATTGGCATGGGGCATCTACGGCATCACATGCCAAGGTCCGCTGTGGCTGGTATATCTTCTAGCCATGTTGCTAGCACTGTTCTTCTCATCGTTTGGACTCATCATCTCCAACTACAGCAACACCATGCAGCAAGCCATCTTTGTGATGTGGTTCTTCGTCGTCTGCCTCATGTTGCTCAGCGGACTTTTCACCCCCACCCGCTCCATGCCCGACTGGTCGTATGCCACTACCTACATCAACCCCATGCACTACTTCATCGATGCCGTGCGCACAGTGTTTGTACGTGGCGGAGGATTCAGCAGCATCGCTCATCAAGTAGTGGCGCTAACCGTCTTTGCTCTGGTAATGGGCACGTGGGCAGTGGCAAGCTATAAAAAGAATAACTAGCAAATGGTTGATGTTATCACTTGGCACGTTCTAATTCCTTGCGGATGACGTCAATCCCAGGTAAACCGATCGACTTGTAGGTCTGCTCGCCGCGGGTGTTATAAATGGCATAGGTGGGAATGCTGTGCGACTCGTATTTCTCGAGGATGTGGTAGTATTGCTCCTTTGTCAGATAGTAGTGATCGCCGTCGATATCGTTTATCATCTCCTGCCATGTGGCCAGGGGCGAGGATGTCGAGGTTATATAGACAAATCTGACGTTCTGGTCCTTCATCTCCTCCTTCATCGGCTTCATAGCCTTGTGCCCGGCGCGGCAGGGCCCACACCACGTTGCCCAGATGTCGATAAGCACGGCATTGCCTTTGTATCTCTCGAGGATGGTCTGCAGGATATTCTCTGGAGCCACGTCGTCGTATTTCTGATAGAAGACGTGCTCCTCGCTGGCGAGCTGTTGGGCTACGCGTTGCTGCTCTGCCAGATAGTCGCGCACAACATTCTTACAGTCCTCGAAAGTCATCTCGCTCAGGGCTTTATCAGCGTCTGATTTCGATAGGTCGCGGTCATTTAAAAGCATGACGATTCTGCGCAGGTCCATGTTGTAGGCATTCTTTTCCTTGGCATCTTTGTCGTCCTCGTGTGCGTAGGTTTCCCAGAATGCCATGCCGCAAGGAGACGCTGGCTCGTTGAGGTACTGTATGCTGTAGTTGAAATATTCCGAGACAGGCAGCAGGTCTTTGTTCTTTGCCATCTTCTGCCCCATATCCTCGTAGCTCATATATACCTTTCCGTTGTCGTCGATGTTATAAATGCTAAAGTTCCTCGGAAAAAATCTGCTCCATTCGTAATAATCATTTTCTGCCTTCATCGAGAGCAGGTCTTTCGCCGCGGTGGTGTATTTGGCCTTTCTGAATGAAGCGACACGCTGGTTGAAGAGGTCGGTCAGGCACTGTTTGCGCTCCGCCGGAGTATTGCAGTCTTTTACTTTCCGATAGGTCTGCATGCCAAATTGAGGTATCTCAAATCTGTTTTGTGCATCGGCCATATCCATGTTTGTCTTGGCAAGGTAACCTTTGAAAGCAACGAACGGACGTACGTCGGCTGTCACTTTCATCAGGATTGATGTTTCCTGTCCTGGGGCGATGACGATATTCGTGAACCCCAATCCCTGAACGCCTATGACCACCTCGCGAGTCAGCCAGAGGGGCACCTCCACTTTCAAGGTTCCATCGTCGGCAAACTTGAAGAACTTATCATATCCATCTGTAGCCCCCAACGGCATGAATCCGCCTATATAGAATTCAAGTCCCATTTCTGGCTTATATCCCAGCATCTTCACATTGACGGTGGCAGTGCCTTTGTTGATCTTAGCAGTGGGTAGTACCTCGTCTTTTGCATACTTCACGTTCTTCCACTCGTCGGGAATCACAGTCTTCTTCTTTGTCTTTCCGTCGCTGATACCCCAAAATCTGAAAGCACCCTCATCGTAGCTCTCAATAAAGTCCATCTCCTTGGTATTGAGAGGTACGGGGTCGAAATGCAGAGCCAGGTCGGCCGTTCCGCTTTCGGGCATCCAGAAGAGTGAATCGGGTTGCATGTCCGACTCATTTTCAGAAGTCTTTGCTCCGCCTGTGATGGCATATTTCTTGCCGTCGGGTGTCTGCAAGAACGACCCTTTGGCGAAACGGATCCAATAGTTGGGTGTGAATCGGGCATTGATGTGAAGTATTGTTTCTGTCGGTTTCAGTTCAACTTTATTGATTCCAAAACCGACGCTGCTGCTTCCAATGAAAGCTGTCGGTTTTTCCCATACTACTTGTTTCTGTGCCTGCCCAGCCAACGTGACAAGGGCGAGCAGGATGGTGATAATGATAGTTTTCTTTTCCATAAGAGTTTCTATTTATACATTAGTTATTATAAGTTTCTGGAGTTATGGAGTTAAGGAGTTACGACATTAGTCTTCTTCTCCTTATTTATCTAGAGATATCAAATAGTAAGGTGTCGTCTTAACTCCTTAACTCCAAAGAAATTAATTATTATAAGTCCACAAAACAATGTCGCATCTCAGGCGTCACTCTACATAGAAGTCGGTTGCTGAAAACCATTCGAACGGTTTGCTTGGATTCTTCTTTGCATTGTCTACACGGACGGCATAGGTGACGATACTGTCGGCTCCCACCTCGAAGTCTACCTTGTATCTGTCCCAACCATAACCGCGGCCTTCGTTCACTTCAGTGAGATATTTGGCCTGTGGGTCTAAGCCTTCCGACAGCTGTAGTTCCGTCAGTATTACAGCTTCTTCCCAGATATTGCCACCTTCATCGCCGTGGGAATTGATGGGTGTCTCTATATAACCGTTCTTTGCCGATGTCTTCACATAGACAACTGCTCCTTCGCCTTCGGCACGTGCCACGTATGAAAGAGTGTGATGCCCAGGCGTGAGCTTTTCGCTACGCTCCACTTCATAGGTCAGGTCAGGGCCGAAGCCATCGAGATAGCGCACATTGGGGTCACCATTGTAATAGCTCCCACTGCTGGTGAAGTGCGGAAAAGGGCCCTGCCCCCATGAAGTCGAACAGTTCTTGTTGTGCTCATTGAAGACAGGCTGCCAGCCTCCTCTCTTCATATAGTCGCGCTCAAAGTCATGGAAATAAAAGCCGTTGACGGTATTCTCTTCTATATGAGCTTGCTCCTTCTTTTGTTCATATTCGTCTGAAATCTCGCACATCTTCACTCCAAAGGCCACTATTCCTGCTACCGACAACAGCCACAGCAGCAGCCATGTCAGACGTTGTCCTATTCCCATCGGCAGTGTCTTCTTTGTCATCGTCATGGCAGCATGTGAGGCACAGTAGACGGGAATGAAACAACAGACAAGTATGCAGCCGAACAGTCCCCAGAACATCCATGGCGATTGTGAATATATATCGAACACTTCGGAGTTGAACATATTGCTAAGGGTTGTTGCAGGAGCCACGGCTACAGCAATGAAGACGCAGAAGAACACGATAGCAGGGATGAACAATAACAGTCCGATGAAGATAAGAAATATCTTGAACATAATGGCTACTATACTGAAAAAGCCCTTCATACATCCATCGTTTTCCTGTCTGCCTATGCTGTCGGAGCCGGTTGGCTCTTTGCTTTCTGCCTCTTGACGAATCTCGTCGGCCAGTGTCTCGGGAGTCACTTCGCGTCCCTTCATCTGCAACCGCTCCTCGGGAGTGTGCGCAACGGGAGCTATAATTGCCATGATGATGTAGAGCACAATACCCCAGATATTGATTATGTGGAAACCTCTAAATCCGCTGAACAGACTGAAGCTGCCCGACCCTATCAGTATGAGCAACACGAAGCCCAGTCGCCATAGCGTCACATCGCCACCGAAATAGTTGCTCAATCCTGCCAACACACCGGCTACCATCTTACGTTCGCCGTCGCGATAGAAACGTTTAGCCTTCCAACTACCTGCCTGCGATGAGGCAGCAGCAGTTTCTTCCGATTTGTTTGTCTCAGCATTGTCGGCGTCGTCACCGTCTGTGTCGCTTATCTCTTCAGGTCTTCCGATGCGTCGAATGATGTCTTGCACATGTTCGATAGTTATTGCTTCCACTCCTTGCTGCTTTAGTTCGGCAAGCAACTCCGCAATGCGAGATTCAAGATCAGCGGCTATCTCCTCTCCTCCTTCCTGCTTACGGAAGTAACGACGAAGTACATCCTCGTAGTTTTTCAGCAACTCGTAGGCATCCTCGTCTATTTGAAACAGACGGCCACAGAGGTTTATGGTGATATTCTTTTTCATAATGTTTCTAATTGTTTGGTGTGAAGGTTTTTAAATAAGTAATAGTGTTAGAGAGTTCAGTCCAGGCAACATCGAGTCGCTCAAGGAACTTTTCACCCTCAGGACTAAGGGCGTAGTACTTACGTGGTGGACCTTGCGTTGATTCCTGCCACTCATACTTTAACAGACCGTCGTTCTTCAAACGTGTAAGGAGAGGATAGAGCGTACCCTCCACCACAAGCAACTCTGCTTGCTTCAGTTGCTGGATTATGTCGCTTGCATACGATGGACGGTGTCTGAGAAGCAGCAACACACAGTATTCCAGCATTCCTTTCCTCATTTGTGATTTCACATTCTCTGTTTCCATAATTATGATTTTGAATAATTCTGGGTGCAAATGTATGTAAAATATTAGTACCTTGCAAAACAAAGTACCATAATTATGCATACTATTATGCTTTTTTAACAGTATGACAGAAACAATACAATGCAAAAGATGAGATTTACTATGGTATTATTTTGCAAGGATGAGCATTAACAATAAATAAGCGATGCGCTCCCACATCGCTTATCTTGTTTTGTATCGTCTATCTTTTCGACACACCTGCCGAGGAGATAAATGCTTTAAAACGATACCTGTTTATTTGATGAGATAACTCTTAAGCGCCTCAATGTATGCTTCGAAAGCCTGCCTACCCTTGTCGGTGATGCGGCAGAGGGTACAGGGTTTCTTGCCCTTGAAAGTTTTCTCCACCTCTATGTAGCCTGCCGCTGAGAGTTTATCAATCTGCACACTAAGGTTACCCGCGGTTGCTCCTGTCTGCTCTTTGATGTAGGGAAACTCAGCTTCATCGGCACTGATGAGCAGCGACATGATCGCCAGTCGAAGCTCGGAATGAAGCAATGGGTCTAATGGTTTGAACATGAATATTCCTCCTTCATTTCTGATTCTGGAAATAAATAACGAGCCCAGGCACGATAAGCCCAACAATAGCCACCGCTGCCATCACATAGAGTTGTTCTGCCCATGGATATAGAAGGGCACCGAAGAAACCACCAAGTCCAGCAACGATGCCGCATATTTGCACAATACGATTCTTGATGATGAAGCCCGTAATCGTGGATGCGACACCAAAACACAGCGAGATGATGCTGGTGAGATTAATGTAGAGATGAGCATCAGACATTGCCATCTTGACATGTATGCCAGGCAGCACGCCGCAACCGACCAAACCCATAATTAAACCGATGGCACCCATGAAGATGCCGAACGTGCTCCACACATGCCCGATTGTCTTGCTTACAAAGGTGGTAGGCACTGGCTCCCTGTGCTTGCCGATTATCTTCTCGCCAAAATAACCAACTATCCACATCGCTGCCCATAACACATTCCACGCCGGGCCGCCATGATTCTTCCACAGATAGGCAATCAGGAGGGCAAATACAACCACACATGCGCCCCACCAGATAAATGACAATGACGAGTTTCTTGCTATAGTGCGTTGGCTGCGCTCTATTGACTCACGAATGATTTCAAGACTGCGTTCTGCAGTCAGATTATTTTTTTCTTCCATTTTTCTTTCATTTTTAAAGGTGTTCTACGTTTAGATTTTTTACTCTCTGGCCTCGTCCGTGCTCCTGCAGAAAGCACGTCTTCAGCCTTTTGTGTCCGGTTCACGATGCAAAGATAAAGAAGTTTATTTTATAAACCAAATTATTTCGTAAATATTTTGCGCTTCCAATCAATTTTTAACATTTAACATACACTCGCATATTATTATAATAATGTGTGCACATACAATCTTGATAAGAGAGAGAATGTGTCCTTCATCATACTCTTGTCAGCGAGCCATTTAAACAACATGTATTGACTTCAGAAAATTTTGCTAGCAAAATTTTTGGGGCGCGATAAGAGTGCCGCGTTTTCAGTATGTTTTATGGGCAGGAGAGCTGACTTTATAGTGCCACAATTTGTAATGATAAGCTTCGCCTCGGGATAGAAAGCAAAAAAATGATTTTTTGCTTTGCTCTCCGCTCGGTTTGCACTATCTTTGTGTCGAAAATAAAATTTGCCTAAATGATTTACATCGACGACCGTCTCGACTTGTTCGACCTTGATGCCTCGCTGTCCCTTCTATCCGACGAACGGCGCGAGAGGGTGATGCGCTATCGCAACGAGGGCGACCGCAAGCGCTCGGCGGCGGCATATATATTATTGTGTAAAGCCCTCAGCGAGGAGTATGGCATAGAGGAAAAGCCGCTATTTGCCTACGGCGAACATGGCAAGCCGATCATCGTAGGTCACGAGGAGATACACTTCAACCTGAGCCATTGCCGCGAGGCGGTGGCGTGTGCAGTGGCGGATGAGCCCATCGGCATCGACATCGAGTCGGTGCATCGATACAACGAGCAGCTGGCACGCTACACGATGAACGACAGCGAGATGGAAGAGATTCTCTCCTCCGAACGCCCCGACATCGCCTTCACACGGTTGTGGACAAGGAAGGAGGCGGTACTCAAACTCACGGGTGAAGGGCTACGTACGAACATGAAAGACGTGCTCAGCGGCAGAGAAGACATCACGACCACCGTAAGCCCCGACGAGAGATATGTCTATAGCGTGGCGAAAGACAAATTAACGGATTAACAAATTAACAAATTGATAACATGAAAAAAACTTTAATTACTTTGTTTGCATTGATGGCAGTGATTAGCATCAATGCACAGCGCAAGAGCTACGATGTGGCAGCCTATGTTTATCCAGCTTATGCCTCCGACGACGCCCGTCTGCGACCCTTCTGGCCTCTGGGCATCGGCGAATGGGAGACAGTGATGACCATGCAACAGCGCAACCCGGGCCACTACTGGAACCGCAAACCGTTGTGGGGATATGTGAACGAAGCCGATCCTGCCGTGATGGAGATGGAGATTGACCAGGCCGCAAGCCATGGGGTGAACGTTTTCATCTTCGACTGGTACTGGTTCGACAACCGTCCATTCATGGAAACAACGCTCACCAACGGATTCCTCAAAGCACGCAACCGCGACAAGATGAAGTTCTACCTCATGTGGGCTAACCACGATGTGGAAAACTATTGGGACACTCGCATCTCACATCTCGGTGAGCATAACATCATCTGGCAAGGAAGCATCGACCGACAGGAGTTTGAACGTATGTGCAAGCGAAACATAGAGATGTTCTTCCGTCAGCCCAACTACTACAAAATCGATGGCAAGCCCGTGTTCATGATCTACGAGGTGAACACCTTCATCCGCGGATTGGGTGGCGTGGAGCAAGCCGCCGACGCACTGAAGTGGTTCCGCAAAGAAGTGAAGAAGGCAGGATTCCCCGACCTTGAACTGCAGTTCGCCATGTGGAAGCAGAACATGAACTACAGCGGATTCGACGCAGGCAAAACCGACAATCCCAGCGACGCCTTCGTAAAGAAAATGGGATTCAACAGCACATCACACTATCAGTTCTGCCACTTCCTGTGGATGGACGACGACTACCAGAAAATCCTCGACAAGGCGTACGAAGAGTGGGACAAGCTCGAGAACGAAATATCTATCCCCTATTATCCCCATGTGAGCATAGGATGGGACAACAGCCCACGTACAGGCAAGAGCGCTGTTGTACGCGAGAACACGCCGGAGCGCTTCGAGGCAGCAATGCGAAAGGCAAAGGAGTACATCGACAAACGGCCAAACCTGCATCCACTCATCACCATCAACTCATGGAACGAGTGGACAGAGACAAGCTATCTGCAGCCCGACAACGTGTATGGGTATGGATATCTCGACGCACTGAAAAAAGTATTTGTAGATGAAAAATAACAGATTTCTATTCTTCCTCACCATCCTCTTCCCTGCTCTTGCTGTCGGCATAGACGCATCAACACTTGCCAACGACGAGGGCATAGAGCGATGGTGTGTGGCAGAGCTGACATTTCAATCCGCCACCGACTATTCCACCACAGGTGCAGCAACGGTGGAGATGGATGTTGCATTTACCCACACCGCCACAGGCACCGTCATCAAGAGTGAAAAGCCATTTCGGCTCCAAGCGAGACATTCGCCTGCGGGCGACACATATACAAAAGCAGGCTGCAGAGACATCTTCTGCAGCCTGCTTTCTTTTTTTTCCCGTTGTTTTCCTCTCGGTTACCCCTCTTTCTTTTTATTTCGCTGTGAACTCGAGCAGTAGTGTGGCGCGTGGCTCAAGCTGAACATCGTTGTCGAGCCTGACATCGTGCCCTGTGAGGACATCGCGCGCCACTGTCGTGCCCTTGATGAGCTCAGCATAGCGGTCGATGGCAAGCGTGGCTGGATGGCCAGTGCCGTTGAGAACGGTCATGACGGTATGTCCGTCGTGCTGACGCGCAAGCACATAAACGCCGTTGTAGGGGATAAACTGCACCTGACGCCCTTTCACGATG
>CACZRN010000022.1 GCA_902783625.1 uncultured Prevotellaceae bacterium | reverse complement strand
GGCGATGGCTTTATCGATGGCAGCATTGATGTAGTCGGCATCCATCGAGTACTCTTCGGGGATGGGATTGGTGACAAGCATTCCACCAGCGAGCCCCATATCGAGCTTAGCACGGAAGGCAGCTGCCAGTTCATCGGGCGAGTCGAGACGATAATCGACAGAGAATCCGCTCTTGCGTGTGTAGAATGCCGGCAACTCTTCTGTCTGATATCCTATCACCGGCACGCCCTTCGTCTCGAGATATTCGAGAGTGAGCCCAAGATCGAGTATCGACTTTGCTCCTGCGCAGATTACCATCACCGGTGTGCGTGCCAGTTCCTCGAGATCGGCAGAGATATCCATTGTCGTCTCCGCTCCACGATGTACACCCCCTACTCCACCCGTGGCAAAGACACGGATGCCCGCCATCGAGGCGATAATCATTGTTGTGGCAACGGTGGTAGCACCATCATCACCCCGCGCCACAAGCACAGGCAGGTCGCGACGCGATGCCTTGATGACAGCAGTACCTTTGCGACCGAGGTGCTCTATCTCGTCGCGCGAGCAACCAGCCTTCAGCTTACCGCCGATGACAGCGATGGTGGCTGGCGTAGCACCACACTGACGGATGGCATCCTCTACTGCCAGGGCAGTCTCCACATTCTGGGGATAAGGCATGCCATGGGAGATGATTGTTGACTCGAGAGCCACCACAGGGCGGTTTTCGTCTAAGGCGCAACGCACCTCGGGAGAAATTTCAAGATGAGAGTTCATTATTGGTTGTTTTTTTGAAGGAGGTTCCGGAGATTCCGGATTATCCGGATTATCCGGATTATCCGGAGATTCCGGGGGTTCCGGATTTTCCGGAGTTTCCGGAGGGGCTTTTTGCAAAATTAATAAAGATTTTTTGTGTTCTTGCAAAAAATTCGATGCTTTTTAATAATTTTGCAGTCATAGAGCATTTTTTTAACACAAAAGTATTTATGATTATGAAAAAGATAGCTTTACTATTGCTGACAGTGCTGACCGTTGCGACAGCCTTTGCACAAGAGAAATATGATATCCAACGCGACATTGCCTACACCGACGGCAAGGGCATGAGCGAGTATCGCGCCGACCGCTGTAAGCTCGATGTTTATTATCCTACTGACCGTCAGGGCTTCAAGACACTGGTATGGTTTCACGGTGGCGGACTTGAAGGCGGCAACAAGGAGATTCCTAACGAATTAAGGCGTGCGGGGTTTGCTATAGTGGCGCCATCGTACAGCCTGTTCCCCAAAGGCAAATGTCCCGAATATATCGAAGATGCTGCAGCAGCAGTGGCATGGACATTTAAGAATATAGAGAAGTTCGGTGGCGACCCGACACAGATATACGTTGCGGGCCATTCGGCCGGAGGCTACCTCACACTTATGCTCGCTCTCGACAAGAGCTATCTGGCGCGCCACGGCGTGGACGCCGATGCGGTGAAAGCCTACTATCCCGTTAGCGGACAGACAGCCACGCACTATACCATACGCAAGGAAAGAGGGATAGACCAGCGACTGCCGATAGTGGATGAGTTTGCTCCACTGAACAAAGCACGAATACTGAACACCGAACTGGTGCTCATCACTGGCGAGCGCAAACTGGAGATGATGGCACGATATGAGGAGAACCTGTATCTGAAATCGATACTCGAAGGTGTGGGCAATAAAGAGATTACGATACACGAGATGTCGGGATTCGACCACGGAAGCGTGCTTGTGCCTGCGTGCGACCTTATTAAGAGATATATAAAAAGGTAAAAAGATTATTTTGGGGAGCACGCCGAACATCGGTAGTTAACAAAACTTTGACGTATTATTTTGCGTTGTGTTTATCTTTTCTTACCTTTGCAGGCAGAAAAAAATGATTGTCAACAATCGTTGAGAGAAGTACGAAACAGATGGAATTCAGCGAGGTGATTGGTCAGCAAGAGGTGAAAGACCGTCTGATGAAGATGGTTGAAGAAGGCCGTGTGCCCCATGCCATTATGCTCTGCGGTCCGACCGGCACGGGCAAGATGGCTCTGGCAATGGCATTCGCGTCGTATCTGCTGACAGAAGGCAGCCTGAAGATAAACAGCGACACCAACGTGGAAAACGCCAAGGCGATGGTGAGAGTATGGTCGCATCCTGATCTGCATTTCACCTTCCCCGTGATACGTCCGCCGAAGACATCATCGGACCACTCGATGGAGAGTGACGACTTTGCACGCGAATGGCGCGAGATGATATCGCAAGGACCATATTTCACCTTCGACCAGTGGCTGCGCCAGATGGATGCAGCCAACCAGCAGGCAATAATATTCGAAGGTGAGAGTGATGCCCTGACAAGAAAGCTGAGTCTGAAATCGAGCCAAGGAGGATATAAGGTGAGCGTAATATGGCTGCCGGAGAAGATGAACGCGGCATGCGCCAATAAACTCCTGAAACTGATAGAGGAACCCCCACAGCAGACTGTTTTCATAATGGTTTCTGAAGAGCCGGCGCTGATACTCGAGACCATCCGCAGCCGTACACAACGAATCGACGTGCGCCGCATCGACACCGCCGACATAGAACAGGCGCTTATAGACCGACGCGGGCTCGACAACGACACCGCCCACCGCGTGGCACGCGCAGCAATGGGCAGTTGGACAAAAGCAATAGACAGCCTGACGGAGGACAGCGAAGACCGCGAATTCTTCGAACTGTTCGTAACACTGATGCGACTGGCATACCAACGCGACGTGAAAGGGCTGAAGGCATGGAGCGACGGCATATACACATTGGGAAGAGAGAAGCAGAAAAGAATGCTCGACTACTTCGCGAGAATGGTGAGAGAGAATTTCATCTACAACTTCCACAATCCCGACCTTAACTACATGAATGCCGAAGAAGAAAATTTCGCCAGAAAATTCTCGAAATTCATAAACGAAGCTAACGTAATATATATATCAGAACAAATAGAAAAGGCACGCAAAGGAATCGGACAAAACGCCAACGCAAAGGTATTGTTCTATGACTTCGCACTGAGAATGATTGTTCTGCTAATTAAAAGATAGACAATAGACTATGGACTTTAAAAACTTGAATTACGAAATATCCCGAAGCACCGACCGCGGCTTGTGTCGCAAAGGATGCAGCCGACAGGACAAGCAACTCAACACATACGACTATCTCGCCGACGTTCCAGGCAATGTGGAATCGACCGACCTTGTTGAGGTGCAGTTCAAGAACACACGCAAGGGGTATTATCACAACATAAACAATCTCGACCTGAAGAAAGGCGACATTGTTGCCGTGGAGGCCAACCCGGGACACGACATCGGAGTGGTGACAATGACAGGACAGCTGGTGAAACTGCAGATAAAAAAGGCGAACCTGAAGTCGGAAGCCGACATAAAACGTATCTACCGTCTGGCAAAGGTGGTTGACATGGAGAAATACAAGGAAGCTAAAAGCCGCGAACACGAGACGATGATAAAGAGTCGCAAGATAGCAAAAGACCTGGGACTCGACATGAAGATCGGCGACGTGGAATATCAAGGCGACGGCAACAAGGCCATCTTCTATTATATCGCCGACGAGCGTGTGGACTTCCGCCAACTGATAAAAGTGCTTGCAGAAGAGTTTCGCGTGAGGATAGAGATGAAACAGATCGGCGCACGCCAAGAGGCAGGGCGAATAGGCGGTACCGGACCTTGCGGGCGTGAGCTATGCTGCGCCACATGGATGAAAAACTTCGTCAGTGTCGGTACCAACGCCGCACGTGTACAGGACATCTCGCCTAACCCGCAGAAGCTGGCAGGAATGTGTGCGAAACTGAAATGCTGCCTGAACTACGAGACAGACACTTACGTTGAAGCATCGAGACATATCCCAAGTAAGGAAATTATACTACAGACAGCCGACGGCGACTACTATCAGTTTAAAAGCGATATACTTGCAGGACTCATTACCTACTCCACCGACAAGAACACTCCTGCGAACCTGGAGACAATCAGTTCATTGCGCGCAAAACAGATTATCGAGATGAACAAGCGCGGCGAGAAACCCCTCTCGCTCACCGAGGATGGCAACCGACAACAAAACGAGCGTTCTGCCGACTTGCTCGCCGATGCCGACATAAGCAGATTCGACAAGTCGCGACGCAACAGAAACAGGGGCGGAAGAAACCGCAACGGCGGCAGGAACAGCCAAGGCCGACACAATAGGCAAAACCAGAACGACAATGAAAGAGACGACAAATAGACACCACATCGCTGCACTATTCATAACAGCGGCCGTGTGCCTGTCGTGTCAGAACAACATTGTCTATGACCATTACGAATCGACCCCGCTTGCAGGATGGGCACGCAACGACACGATTACATTCGCAGTGCCAGCCGCAGCAGAAAGCAGCAACTATTCAACATCGCTCGGAATGAGGATAAACAGCGCCTTCCCATTCATGAGCATAACAATGATAGTGGAAAGAAACATTTTCCCACGGCATATAACTGTCAGCGATACGCTCAACTGCCCGCTCATCGACAAGAAAGGGAAGCCAATGGGGCAAGGACTGAACTTCTTCCAATACACATTCCCACTAAAAGACGTCCCACTCTCCGAAGGCGATTCGATATTTGTGAGAGTCAGGCACGACATGAGGATGGAAATGCTGCCTGGAGTAGCCGATATAGGAATAGAAATGAGAAAGAAATAGAAAACGACAACAGCCTGCAAACCACGATGTGCAGGCTGTTTTATTATATCAAAAAAAAATATTACCTTTGCAAGACGAATCGGTGGAATGTCAGTTGTCGCGGATGAGATTACGCCCTGCATCGATACGGAGGAAGATGAACAACAGTATGGTAAATCCCCACAACGACGACCCACCATAACTGAAGAAAGGCAAAGGTATGCCTATCACCGGGGTGAGACCGAGCACCATTCCCACATTTATGAACACATGGAAGAGGAATATGCTCAAGACACAATATCCGTAAATACGTCCGAAACGATGTGGCTGACGCTCGGCAAGGTGAATGAGCCGGAGTATAAGCGCAAGGAAGAGCAACAAAACTCCTGCCGAACCGACAAAGCCCTCCTCTTCGCCTACAGTACAGAAAATAAAATCGGTGTCTTGTTCGGGAACGAACTTGAGTTTCGTCTGAGTACCGTTAAGGAATCCTTTTCCGCTCAATCCTCCCGACCCGATGGCTATTTCACTCTGGTGGACATTGTACCCAGCACCTGCGAGGTCGTCCTCAATACCGAGCAACACATTGATTCTTACACGCTGATGAGGTTCGAGAACATCGTTGAGCACGTGGTCGGCACTGAAGAAGAACGCTATCGAACCAAAGGCAAAAAGTGCCACGAGCAGATATGTCCACACCCGAGTGCTCAACGCGCTATATATAAGAAACGATATTAGCAGGATGCTAAGTGCAAGCTGTACCCACATCACATCGAACGGTATGACATAAACCGAGAACAAAAGTGCCACAACAGTTATGCCTACACAATACGACAAGATAACTGTGGCCAGACGACGATTCTCGCAATACTCCCATACCATAGCCCCTGTGAACACCTGCACAAGTAACAAGACGACAAACCTGCCCACCGAAGTGGGAGTGCCGAACAGCAATGTCGGTTCGAACTTTATTCCCACAACGAAATAGATTACGAGAGCGATTCCCGTAAACAGCACGGAGCCTGTCATTCCCTCGCGATAAAACATGAGGAAGAACGACAGATAGACAAGTGCCGAACCCGTCTCCTTCTGCCCAATGATAAAGAGCATCGGCAATACCACTATAGCCGCTGCGGCTACAAAATCGCGCCAACGTTTTATGTCGAAACCATAGGTGCTCATCATCTTTGCCACGGCAAGCGCTGTAGCGAATTTTGCAAACTCGGCAGGCTGGATGTGTATCGGTCCGAGTACGAGCCACGAACGTGAGCCTTTTATCTCGTGAGGATTGAATATGGTTACAAAGAGCAACAACAACAATGCCGCATAAAGAATGTATGCGAATGTATCGAACAGGCGGTCGTCGAGCAGCAGGATAACGAAGCCAAGCGCGATAGATGTGGCTATCCACACTATCTGCATGCCAGAGCGTGTGGAGAGACTGAAGATGTCGGTCTCGCCAAAAGTATAGCTTGCACCGCACACGCTGAGCCATCCAAATGCCAACAGTGCGATGTAGATGCCGATGGTCCACCAGTCGAGTGACCTCAGCACGCCAGGCTGCTTCTTATCTGCTACTTGAGCCATAATAAATTCTCTTCTTCTGGAAAGCTGCCGCACGAGCTTCAGAGCCAGGCGACAACGACCCCTTAATAAACTGCTCCATCATAAGTCCGCCGATGGGCACGCCATAGTCGGCTCCCCAACCACCGTTCTCAACATAAACAGCAATGGCAATCTGAGGATTATCCATCGGTGCAAATCCCATAAACACAGAATGGTCATGCCCACGGTTCTGGGCGGTACCGGTCTTTCCACACATCGGGATATCGTATGCAGCAAGTTTCTTACAAGTGCCTCCGAGTGCCGACGCCCTCATGCCTTGCACAACATAGTCGTATGCCTCGCGTGAGGCTTTAGTGACATGTTTGCGAGTGAATGCGGTATCGAGCGGTTCGTCCTGCACTTTCTTTACCACATGAGGTACATAGAAATAACCGCGATTGGCGATTGTCGCACCGAGGTTGGCTATCTGCAGAGGAGTGAGGTTTACCTCGCCCTGACCGATACTGATACTTATGACAGTAAGGCCGTTCCATGATTTGCGATAGGCCTTGTCGTAGAACTCAGAGTTTGGTATCATTCCTCGTTTCTCGCCAGGCAAATCGATACCAAGTTTATACCCAAATCCCATGCTGACCATATAATCACGCCACGTGTCCATAGCGTCGTGAACGCTCTTATACTTATGACGGTTACCGAACATATAGTACAGTCCCCAGCAAAAGTATCCGTTGCACGAGGTGCTGATAGCGGGAATTAGCGAAATAGGTGACGCATGAGAGTGGCAGCCCACACGTAAGTTGCGGTAACGGAAACCGCGGCTGCATGGGAATGCCGTGCCTCGCGGACTCACAATACCTTCGTTAAGAAGCATGAGCGCCTGCGATGTCTTGAATGTAGAACCCGGCGGATACTGTCCCATGATGCTGCGGTTGAGCAGTGGCTTCCATGCATTTTCAGCCAGTAACTGGTGGTTTTGTCCGCGTTGCTTTCCCGTCATGAGCCGAGGGTCGTACGTTGGCGACGATACCATACAAAGCACTTCGCCTGTTGAAGGCTCTATGGCGACGATACTGCCTATCTTGCCTTCGAGCAGTCGTTCACCCAAGGCCTGGAGCTTCAAGTCGATGCTGAGGGTAAGATCTTTTCCTGCGACAGGTTCTTGATCGTATTTTCCGTCTTGGTATTTCCCTTGAATTCGTCCACGAGCATCGCGGAGAAGTATTTCCACCCCTTTCTGTCCACGCAGTTGCTTCTCGTACGAACGTTCAACACCCTGCTTGCCAATGTAGTCGCCGGGCTGGTAGTAGTCGTCTTGCTCGATATCACCTTTGGATGCCTCGGCTACATCACCAAGGATATGAGCAGCATTGGGATACTCGTATTGACGTATGCTGCGTTTTTGAATATAGAAGCCAGGAAAGCGGAACATCTTTTCGCGAAAGATGCTATAGTCTTTGTCTGAGAGTTGAGTGATGAACAACTGCTGTGTAAAACGCGAATATCCAGGATTCTTCCTACGATCCTTGATTTCCTCCATGCGCTTCTCGAAATACTCCTTTGTTATCCCGAGAGTATTACAGAAATCGAGAGTGTCGATTTTATCTTTTGCCTCGTTCATTATAACCATCACGTCGTACGACGGTTGGTTGTACACGAGCAGTGTCCCATTGCGATCACGTATCACGCCTCGCGATGGATATTCGATCTTCTTCAGGAACGCATTGGAGTCGGCATTCTTCTTGTAGTCGTCGCTCAGGAGCTGCAACGTGAATAGCCTGACGATGTAAACGACCACGATAACCGTAGCCAGTCCACCGATAACAAGACGTCGGTAATCGTAGCTGAAATCCTTCACTTCCTGAAATTCTCGATAATAAGAATGAGTACATAGGTGAGTGCAGTGCTTCCTCCGATGCAGAGTAGCCACTCTACCCAATTGAAGAAGCCGAACATCTCGAGCGAATAGAACACCAGACAATAGATGAACACTATTATCAGTGAGTAGATGGCGAACTTGCTGAATCCCATTGAATGCATGTCGGGATCCATGTCATCGAGGCTATCGCGCTGTATGAACGGTGCAAAGATGAAAGGCTGTAGCAGTCCGATAAGGGTTGCCGATGCCGATGCCACACCGGGGGTGTTGGAGAAGGCGTCGAGGGTGATACCCAATGCAAAGCACCACAGCAATATGCCCCAACGAGGATAGTCGCGACGGAACATCATCAGAAAATACACGTAAATCATCGGCATGGCATAGTCGAACAGATGGATATTGTTACATACCAGCACCTGAACGAGCACCACGGCAATGAAGAACATTAACTTCCTGATTACTTTCATAATACGTCTGTCGTTTTTAACTCATTATCATTTCACCTTCAGCGAGTCTTGTGCAGCATGAAGCACATCGAGTTTCTCCTGCATAATACTATTATCTATCACTACCACATCGCGCAGCTTAGCAAAGTCGTTCGACAGTCTAACCTCCAATTTGTATGACAGTCCGTCGTCGGAGTTGTATATCTCTTTCACATGTCCCACGAGTATGCCTTCAGGGAAAACCGAGGAATACCCATTCGTCACCACCCTGTCGCCCTTTTTAAAGAAGGCATGCCGCGGAATATCCTCGAGATATGCCGTCGATGACTGCCGCCCATCCCAGATGAGATAGCCGAAATAGCCTCGTCCCTGCAGTGTGCAACTGATGCTCGAATTGCGGTTCACAATGGGGATGACCACCGAATAGTGACTTGCAGCAAGGAACACTATCCCCACAACACCATTTCCGCTTACCACACCCATGTCGGCTCTCACGCCGTCGGCTGATCCCTTGTCGATGGTAATCAGATTGTCGGGACGGTTGACGGTGTTGCTCACCACACGTGCCGAAATGGTCTTCAACCCACCGATTGGCAGGTTTTTACGTACCGTGAATACCAAAGAGTCGTGGGTGGCATCGTACAACTGCTGACGGAGCGACGCATTCTCCTGCTCAACAGCGAGGTTACGCTCTGTGAGATTGCGGTTTGTGCCAATAAGCGAGAAGAACGACTCTACCTCGGAGCTCCATTCGTAGATCTTACCCGACACGAAATTGGCCGACGATATCCACGTGCTTCCCTGATAGCTATTGTATCTGAAAAGCAATACCACACTGACCGCCTCGAGCAAGACGAATAGCAGCCAATGATTATAATTGGCGAGGAAACGAAGGAGATTTCGCAAAGCGGAGACTTTTACAACAGAAAAAAGACAGATGCCGGACAGCCATGCAATATAGCATTGCAAAAGCTTGTCCGGCTTCTTTTTTTATTCCTTTATCGCATCAGGAACTGGAACTTATCGAGATTCTTCAGAGCGATGCCTGCTCCCTTTGCCACACTGTGCAGAGGATCCTCGGGCACATGGAAAGGAATGTTAATCTTGTCGGTCAGACGTTTGTCGAGACCGCGCAGAAGGGCACCGCCTCCAGTCAGATAAATACCGTTGCTCACGATGTCGGCATAGAGCTCTGGCGGTGTGTTCTCGAGTGCTGAGAGCACGGCTGCCTCAATGCGTGCGATGGTCTTGTCGAGACAATGTGCAATCTCCTGATAGCACACTGGCACCTCCATCGGCAGGGCGGTAATCTTGTTAGGACCATGGACGATATAATCCTCAGGAGCCTCATCGCCCAGATCGGTCAGTGCCGAGCCGACGTTTATCTTAATGCGCTCAGCCATACGCTCGCCCACCTTCACATTGTGCTGTCGGCTCATGTATTCCTGAATGTCGAAGGTAAGGTCGTCGCCGGCGGTGCGGATAGAGTTGTTCGACACTATACCACCGAGTGAGATAACTGCAATCTCTGTGCTTCCGCCACCGATATCGACAATCATGTTACCCTCTGGGGCTTCAACATCGATACCAATACCCACGGCAGCTGCCATAGGCTCGAAAATCAAATATACATCGCGGCCGTCGGCATGCTCGGCAGAGTCGCGCACTGCACGCAGTTCAACCTCGGTAGAGCCCGAAGGCACACCGATCACCATGCGGAGCGATGGCGAGAAGAGACGTGAGCCGGAGTGCACCATCTTAATAAGGCCGCGCATCATCTGCTCACAGGCGGTGAAATCGGCAATCACACCGTCGCGCAACGGACGTGTCACGCGGATATCCGGATGCTCCTTGCCATACATGAGTTTAGCGTCGCCGCCAACGGCTATCATCTTATCCGTACGGCGATCTAGTGCTACATACGATGGCTCGTCAACGACTATCTTATCGTCGCTGATGATAATGGTATTGGCAGTGCCAAGGTCCATCGCTACTTCTTGAATGAATGAAAAGAATCCCACTATTGTTGAATTTTTTAATTAATAATATTTTCACTGATAATTTTCCAAGCTATTGGTGTACAATAGTTTACGTCGCCAAAACACTCAGGATACAATACCCGACTTACTTCTCGGCCACACTTGCAAACCAATCGTGGATGGCTGTGTCGTAATGGCTTGTCACAGCAAATGCCTGCTCGGCAAAACCACGACGCTCGGCTTCGGTGGTGTATGCCCCGCGGCGGTTCAAAATGTCGAGAAGAACGGCATATTGATCCTTGGAGGACAGGATGACCACATCGTTGAAATTCTTTGCACCGGCACGGATGAGCGATATGCCGCCGATATCGATCTTCTCGATAATATCCTGAAACTCAGCCCCACTGGCCACCGTGTCCTCAAAAGGATAGAGATCGACTACTACAAGGTCGATTTCAGGAATCTCATAGAGATCCATCTGAGCACGGTCGAGCTCGTTGTCGCGACGGCCAAGGATGCCGCCGAAAACCTTAGGATGCAGAGTCTTCACTCTACCGCCAAGGATTGACGGATAGGTAGTCAACGACTCTACTGACTCACACTCATAACCCAGCGACTCGATGAAAACATGTGTGCCGCCGGTAGAAAGAAACTTCACTCCCTCATCGTTCAACTTCTTGAGCAAATCCTCAAGACCATCTTTGTGGAAGACCGAAATCAATGCGGTCTTTATTTGTTTTTTACCTTCCATACTGAAATTGATGATTGTTGTATTTAGAAAAACTGGCGCCGGATTTACATCAAAAGCAAACCGACGCAAAATATTTTTGCAAAGGTAGACATTAATTCCAACAAACACAAAATAAAAGCGCCGATTTTTCACATAAGTAATAAATATTTTTAATTTAGGTCAAATCAACAGTTGACAAAAACAATCATTTTATTCCCGACAAACACCTGCGAACGGATACTATTTTCAAAATTTAAATATTAATTCGCAACTCTTACAAAGGCTTTATTTCAGTGCTTCACGCGATGTTGAAGACTATACTAAACGGACTGAAAAACGACATCGTCATCACTTGCTCTTACTTCATTCGCAACAATCTGAATCCGCCAGTTCCACTATATATAAACAGAAAGATGAATTAAAAATGCATTAAGAAAAGGATGTCATTTAATACACAGATAAATTTGCTAGCAAAATTTCGAATAAAGAGGCTCTTTAATGGCAATAGACGGGCTCTTTAATAAGAATTTTGCTAGCAAATTTTTCAACACACATTGCAAAGGCAGCTGATGCGTGAGGAAATAAGAAAGCGAAAAATGTTGGGAAACCGGCGGTAATCCTTGCGTAGCGAATCAGATTATAAACTACCTGTCAAAGATTATAATGCACTTCGCCGTCTATCACTACGCATCTCGGCTGGAAAATGCTGTCGAGGCGAGCGCGCTGTTCATCGTCGGCTATCAGATAGGCAGTGCTGAGCACCTCGCCTTCGGTGGCTGACCGAGTGACGACACTGGCCTTGCGATTCATACCTATCTCCTTGTTTGTCAGCGGATTAATTATATGGTGGTTCACTCCGTCGATGTTACCGGAAGTTGTGAGACACTCATTATGAAGAGATGTTTCGAAACACTGCTCTCCAAACCGTTCTCCCACAGGCCAACCGTCGCAGCCGCTCTTCGCACCCATTGCCATGATGGAACTGTTGCCCAGACTCATGAAGGCATCTGCCACCGCCTCGTGCTCGAGCATCATACGCAGCCGGTCGAGAGCATAGCCTTTCAGGATGCCCGACATATTTATATATACGCCCGCGCGCGTGAGTGTCACGGTGTTATTCTCGGAAAGTATGATGGAGTCGATGGCTGCGGCGTCATGTTCCGCAGACTCAACTGTGACATCAAACAATCCGAAGGTTGAAAGCGTATATTCCTTGCACCGACTGAGCAGGTCGTAGAGCATATCAGAGACCTGAATAGGTATGCCGATTTCATGACGGTTTAGTCTCGACAGTTCACTATCATTGCCGAAACAGTTACCGACAGCCTCGATATCGGCTATCAACTGCTGCGCACGGGCGGCAACACGATTAAGATCGTCTTCGCTCTTGTCTGCCACAAAGAGCAGGTCGATGCGTGTATGCATGGCCTGAAACCACGCATAATACGATTGTCTGTTGCCTGCTCGACGGCAAATGTACTGTATGCTCATGTAGTATAGAAAAAGAAAAAGGTCCTGACACTAATTGCGTTTCGCGCAACTATTGCCAGGACCATGACACGCCATCGATCTGTCACTGCGACAGGACGACAATGGTAAACTATTTCAATTCGAGGATCTTCACGTTCTTGAACCACACCTCGTCGCCATGATCCTGCAGGAGGATGTTTCCTTCGACATGGTTACCGAAGTTGGGCCAGTTGCGATACTTGCTATATGCCACGAGGGCGTTGAACATCTGATTGTTGCGGTCGTACTCAAGGAGTTTCACTCCGTTCAGCCAGTGTTCCACATGGTTGCCGCGCACAATCACCATGGCTGTGTTGAACGTGTACAAATCGAAGAACTTATCCTCTGGTGCCGGTATCAGATCGTAGAGCGAACCGAGCTTGCGGTTGCCGTTCACACCGAGTTTGGCATCAGGATGGCGCTGGTCGTCTAGCAACTGGAACTCACATCCTATGGCACTACCCTCACCCTTGTTAAGGTCGGGTTTCACAAAGTATTTGATACCACTATTGGCACCCTCTGTCAACTTGAAGTCGACCTTCAATATGAAATTGCGGTATGTGCGTGTGGTGACAATATCGCCGCCGTTTGTCGATTCGCCGCCGTTGCCCTTCTGTACCTTCAACATATTGTCTTCGATAGTCCAACCCTTTTCAGGGAACCTGTCGAGTTTGGCACCGCGCCAACCGTTGGTGGTCTTACCGTCCCAGAGGAGTTGCCATCCCTCTTGCTTCTCACGCTCGGAGAGGGTGTTAGGTATGCAGTTAATCTGATAGATATCACCTTCAGGAGTGAGATATTTCTCGATGTCCTCGGTCAGGATGCGGATATTCTTCCATGCCACTCTCCTACCCACATAGCTCTCATTATAAGGAGCATGCACCTGCAGAGCAATGAATCCTGAAGCATCTACGTCGTCGATGAAATCGGAGCACTGAATCCCGTTCACCCATGTGCGCAACGATGTTCCGTAAGCCTCTATGCGACCTTTGTTCCACTCACCGCTCCTATAGGCACGATGACTGCGGGGATTATACGACAACGGATACATCCATCCGCGACCTTCCTCATCCCACACACCACCGGTCCAACCGTCGGGAGAGGCCATCTCGAACTGATAGCCATGCACACGACCATCGCGATAGTCTTTCGAGGAATGTGAACGGAACTGCACGCCCGAGTTGAGCGGCTCGTCCATCTTAAACTCAAACTCTAGGATGAAGTTGCCATAGTTCTTCTTTGTAGCGAGGAAAGAGTTTGGCTGGTCAGCCTTCGTAATTCCTACTATTGCCCCGTCCTCAACTTTAAACTCGGCCTTACCGCCCAGTTGAGTCCAACCCTTAAGGTTCTTGCCATTGAACAGCGACTGCCAGTTCTGGCTCATTGCCGGCACGACAAACATCGATGCAAGCAGAAATATTACAATTTTCTTCATAATATAATCGTAAATATAAATTATTTCTAAACGTCTGATTCCTAATCTATTACATCTTATAGAAATCTTCCCAGCCCTTTCTCGGCGGCATACCAGAGAGCAGTGCGTTTGCAAACTCGTTGTTCGTGAACTGCTTTGTGCGCGGATCGAAGAAGAGCTGCGCATTCAGTCGCTGTGCAATCACACCAAGACAGAACACCTGACTCAACACTCCGTTTATCTCGAACGGCGAGCGTGTCTTCTCCATTCCCATACAAGCACGCAGGAAGTTCTCGTAGTGGTTCGACGGACTCTTCGGTACTTCCGGCAGTTTCGACTGCATCTCCTTAGCCTTCTCCGATGGGATTATCTCTAGTGTGCTGCCATGACTGCCGCCCTTGAAGGTGAGGTCGCGCGAATAGATAATCTTTCCCGGGTTTACCTTTGCAACGGGAGTGTCGCCCTGGTTGGTAGAAGGAATATCGGCATTATACTCCGATGCGCCGTATCCCTTCGGCAGAGGCGGCATATTGTCGGTACCGTCATACCATGTAACATCTACAGGAGGCATACCGTCGCGTGCAGCAAAGCGGAAGAGTATAGTCGATGAATACGGGAAGAAGAAATCGTTGTGACCTTTTGCGTATTTCATCGTCACCTCGTATGGCAGTCCCAGATTCAGGAACTCATGTATCGTGTCAAGGATATGTGCGCCCCAATCTCCGAGTGCACCCATACCGAAATCATACCAACTGCGCCAGTTACCCTGATGATACTTCTCTGAATAAGGATGCCACTGACATGCTCCGAGCCAGGTGTTCCAATCCATATTCTTCGGCATCGGATCGGCATCTGGCATGTGCTCCATCTTATAGTCGTAGGGATGCCAACGCCGCCAGTTGTTCATGTGAGCCGTAACAGCTGTGACGTCCTTTATTATTCCGGCGTCAACCCACTCCTTAAACTGGAAATAGTTACCTTCGGAGTGTCCCTGATTTCCCACCTGAGTGACGACATTCGGACGCTTGCGTGCTGCTGCCATCATCAGTTCCGCCTCATGGAATGTGCGGCACATCGGTTTTTCCAGATAGATATGTTTGCCATAGTGAAGTGCCATCATTGCTACGGGGAAGTGCATATGGTCGGGCACTGCGGCACATACAGCTTCGAAGTGGTCGCTGTAGTTCTCGAACATCTCACGGAAATCGCGGAAGCGCTTTGCATTCGGATACATGTTCAGCACTTTCTGAGCCTGCTTGCCATCGAGGTCGACATCGCAGAGTGCCACGACATCCACCATTCCGGTCTTTTTAAACTCATCGATATCCTGCTCGCCACGGTTTCCGATGCCGATATACGCTATCTTCACCTTATCGCCTTGTGTGGCCTCGCGTTCTTTACTGGTCATGGTATTTGCCATGACATTCCCGACATTCGGTATCATCAACCCTGCCGAAGCCAGTCCCATTTGTTTAAGAAATTGTCTGCGTGTACTCATAATGACAATAATATTATTTGTGTTTATTCGATATCAGCTTAATTATCACGAATATGATTATCCGCAATAATGTGAATGCCACGTAGAGCGCGGCAGTAAAGATGAGCACATAGCCCAGCGATGTGAACATTTCGGTAAGCTTGCCTCCATAGGAAAAGATAGCATAGAGATTTGTCAGGCATGCCACCACGAAGCATACGAGCAACGCCAGCAACTCGGTCTTCTGTCTTTTACGTGTTATGATAATGTCTTTCATACGCTTTTCGGTGCTTTAGTGTTATAGACATCATAGTCAATCATAAATTCTTCGGGCAGGTCGAGCATCTCGCTTTTTTCTATAGCCTCATGCCCCCACAGGCACAGCAGACTGGCATAATAGCCCTCTTCTGCTATGCGCTCGGGTTGCTTCTTTGTGATACAGGCCTCAACGAAAGCCTCGGTGAGTAGCGACGATCCATCAATCTCAGGACGCTTACCAAGCAGATATTCGCCATTGTTGACGTTGGCAGTCTCGGGAGCCCACGATGTTCCGGCAAATGGTATCGAGCCGAACAATTTGTTTTCCCATTCGTTAATCAGTTGTAAGAATGCGGGTGCGGGATCGAAATCCTCGAAATAATACTTTCCACGCTCGGGTTCAACGGTTCCTTTCGAGCCAAGAATCTGCTCTTCGAGACCGTAGAATCTGTTTGCGATATCCGAGCCCCACGTCATCTTCCTGCCGTCCTCAAACACATATATCATGTTGATATTGTCGTACACCTCGCGACCGTCGCGCCAATAGTTCAGCGACCCGTGGCCCATCACTTTCTTTGGGAGCATACCTAAAGCCCATGTGCCCACTTGCAATTGGTGGCAAGCGAGTTCGGTCATCAGTCCTTTCGACGTCTCTTTGTACAAACGCCAGTTAATGAATTTCTCGAGTTCAGGCTTCGGCACATCGCGCCGCCAACTGTCGTTACGATTCCAGAAAGAGTGTACTGCAGTTATCTCACCAAACAATCCCTCGTGTATAAGGTCCATTGCCTTTATATAGCGCGGGTCGAACAGTCGCTGCTGTCCGCTGAAGAATATCTTGCCGGTAGATTTATGCCGGTTGTAGATATCTAGACATTGTTGCATGTCGTAGCCTATTGTCTTCTCGCAGAAAACATTCTTTCCTGCATCGAAGGCGTCGAGGGCTATCTGATGGTGGGTATTCAGCGGTGTGGCAATAATCACCGCATCGATACTCTTGTCGTCGAGCAGTCGATGATAGTCGCTGTAAGTCGTTGCCGTCGGCACCATCTTAAGTGCCGCATCGAGCGATGGCTGATAGATATCGGCAAAGGCTACGATATCGGCTTTGGGGTTGTTAACCAAGAAAGATAGAAGGAACTGTCCTCGCGAGCCAGTGCCTATCATGCCGAGCCTCAATCGCTCGCCGGCGGTACCATCAACATCGGCAAACGCTTTCAGCCACGGACTGGTAAACACAAGTGCCCCTGCACCTGCCACACCGAGTTCCCTGAGAAATTCTCTCCGAGTGATTTGCTGTTCTTCCATTATGTGGGATTAGTGTATTTTACGCCTGTTTCCAGTTTTTTTAGTTTAATTATTGCAAAAATACTCTTTTTTTTTGTTCCAACTTATTTTTTTGTCTTATTTTTGTAAAAGTTTTACATTCTGTAACCATAACTAATACAAATTTAGAAAACAATGAACAACGATGCTGCTCAGAAACGCATGACCAACTTCCGTTGGATTATCTGTACCATGCTCTTCTTTGCTACGACGGTTAACTACCTCGACCGTCAGGTGTTATCACTCACATGGGACGAGTTTATCAAGCCCGAATTCCACTGGAACGATGTCAACTACGCAAACATCACTGCGGTGTTTGCAATCGTCTATGCCCTTGCCCAACTGTTTGCCGGCAACATTGTCGATAAGCTCGGCACCAAGCGCGGCTATGCCGTTGCCATCGGCGTATGGTCGGTTGGTGCATGTATTCATGCCGTGTGTGGCGTTGCTACCGAGGCTTATGTAGGGGCATCGTCGAGGATGGAACTCGTACAGGCAACGGGCGACATGGCGGTACTCATCTCCACCTTCAGCGTCTACGTGTTCATCTTCGCACGCTGTGTGCTCGCCATCGGCGAAGGCGGTAACTTCCCTGCAGCTATCAAGGCAACGGCTGAATATTTCCCAAAGAAAGACCGTGCCTATGCAACAGCCATCTTCAACTCGGGCTCCTCAATCGGTGCACTCATTGCTCCGCTCACGGTGCCCCTGCTGGCTAAGTATTACGGATGGGAGCTCGCCTTCATCATCATCGGTTCACTGGGATTCATATGGATGGCACTTTGGATATTCGTATATAAGAAGCCCGAGGAGAACAAACATGTGAATGCTGCCGAGCTGGCTTACATAGAGCAAGACAAGGAGGCTGATGTCAACTATCAAGAGGAAGGCGAAACAAAGGAGGCAAGCAAGAAGATACCAGTGAAGGATTTCTTCAAATATCGCCAGACATGGGCGTTTGCGCTGGGACGTTTCCTCACCGACGGTGTATGGTGGTTCTTCTTGTTCTGGACACCATCGTATCTTATCACGCAGTTCGGCATCAAGACCTCCGATGGTCTGGGCATGGCACTCATCTTCACGCTCTATCTTATCTCGATGCTCTCAATCTACGGCGGTAAGATACCTGCCATCTTCATGGCTCGCACGGGCAAAGATCCTTATATCTGCCGCATGAAAGCAATGCTCATCTATGCTTTCATACCGCTCATCGTGCTTTTCGCTCAGCCACTGGGCACCATCTCACCATGGTTCCCCGTAATCTGTATAGGTCTCGGTTGTGCCGCACATCAGTCGTGGTCGGCAAACATGTATTCGCTTGGTACCGACATCTTCCCCAAGCACGCATCTGCAACTATCACGGGAATCTGCGGTATGGCCGCCGGACTCAGTTCGTTCATTTTCCAGCAAGTGGCAGGACGTCTGTTTGAGTATGCTGACCGTACCGGGCTCACATTCCTTGGCTTCGAGGGCAAACCGGCTGGCTACTTCATCATATTCTGCTACTGCGCCGTGGCTTACCTACTCGGATGGATTTGCATGAAGTCGCTCGTACCGAAGTATAAGCCAGTGAAATAGACAAGTCTGACAGCTGTTTCTACGAACTAAAGCAGCTCTCGATTTCAAAATAAAATGCCTGCTTTCCAAGTATGGGGAGCAGGCATTTTTTGTCAACTTATTTCTTTGCTTTTATTAAAGAGCCTCTTATGTGCCAATAAAGAGCCTCTTATGTCGCATAAAAGAGCCCATTTAATGCCATTAAAGAGGCTCTTTAATAACTCTGTGGAAATCAACATATTGCAGAGCCAAATTTTTTATCCTTCACCGAATGACAAAGCCTGGACTGAAAACCATCTTATATATTATAAATAATGTGTAACCACCCCTCATGAAAAAAAATTGCATTTTTTCGTAAAAAAATTTGGTGGTTTCAAATAAACGTAATACTTTTGCAGTGTAATAGTATTGTATTACACTATAAATTGCAAAACATATCACAATAAAAACATATAGAAATATGATTAAAGTAGACAACATCAGCTTCCATTACGCAGGCAGTAAAGCCAACGTATTCAGCGACTTCAGCCTTCAGCTGAACGACAACAACATCTATGGACTGCTGGGCAAGAACGGCACCGGCAAGTCGACATTGCTCTATCTCATCTCGGGACTGCTCCGACCTCAAAAGGGCAAGGTTATCGTCGACGGCATAGAGGCAGGCAAACGCCACGCCGAGATGCTCCGCGAGATATTCATTGTGAGCGAAGAATTCCGTTTGCCAGAGGTGTCACTAAAAAACTATGTGAGCCTCATCTCTCCGTTCTACCCGCGTTTCTCGCATGAAATCCTGAACAAATGCCTCGAGGAGTTTGAGCTATCCAGCGACATACACCTCAACAGTCTCTCGATGGGCCAGAAGAAGAAAGCTTTCATGAGTGTGGCACTAGCCACCAACACACGCTATCTATTGATGGACGAGCCGACCAACGGGCTCGACATTCCGTCAAAGAGCCAGTTCCGCAAGGTGATTGCCAACCAGATGAGCGACGAGCGAATAGCTATTCTCTCCACCCATCAGGTGCACGATGTGGAGAGTCTGCTCGATCACATTCTCTTCCTCGACATCCACCGACTGCTCATGGACAAATCGATAGGCGAGATTACAGATAAGTACACATTCGAATATCGTCAGCCTCAGGACATGGCCGATGTACTTTACGCCGAGCCCACACTACAGGGCAACGCTGTGATAGCACCGCGAAAGCCGGGAACTGCCGAGACACCCGTAAATCTCGAACTGCTCTTCAACGCTGTAGCACAAGGGAAGATTTAAGTGAAAAATGAAAAGTGAAAAGTGAAAAATAAATAAACATATAAACTCGGAAACAATGGAAAAATTCAATACAAAACGTTTCGCCAATGTGCTGAAATGGGATTTCATGAACAACTGGAAATATACCCTCTGGCTGTTCCTCGTAATGATAGTGGTGTTCACTTGCATGCTCGGACTGACGTATTTCAACAGCAATTCCGACTATATGCAGGGTGTTCACGACACAATGATGTCAGTTCAGGCAAGCGCCTGCAATTTCATCCTGTCGATTATCATTCTTGCCGGTGCCAGCCGCATGTTCCTTCCTTTGAAAGACAAGCAGAGTGCAACGGCATTCCTCTCGCTGCCGGCAACAAATCTTGAGAAATTCATCTCGCGATTTCTCAACGTTATCGTGCTGTGGATAGCAGTTGGATGCGTGGCATTCCTGTGTGCCGACGCTCTGCAGATGTTGCTTGCAAAACTGCTCGGAGCAAAATATGTGGTCTCAGGATCGAAGACATTCTTCAGCATGTGGCCGTTCGATAATATGGAATGGAGAGGTGAGCCTTACTGGTTGAAGATTCAAATCGGCGTTTTTCTCACTACACTGATGACTTATGCCACATATATACTCGGTGGCATACTGTTCCGTCGTCGCCAGTTCTGGATCACTTCTGTGGCCATATTCGCCATATCCGTCATCGGCATCATAGCCATCGTAAACATCGGATGGGCTATAGGTGAATGGCTAGAAGCACACAATGAGCAATTAGAAGCGTTAATGGAACGATTCTTCAAAGACAAAGATACGTTCATAAACTTCTTGTTCTATGCCTGGTGGACAATCACTGGCCTTATCACAGTGCTCTTCACATGGCTCACCTACCGTTTCTTCAAGCGCGCACAAGTTATTAACAATAAATTCCTGAACGTATGAACTTCACACCCGACAAAGCAATATACCTGCAGATAGCCGACCGCATCTGCGACCAGATACTCGCGGGCGAATATGCCGAGGAGGCACGCATCCCCAGCGTCAGGGAGTATGCAGTGCTGCTCGAGGTGAATGTCAACACTGCAGTGAAGGCATTCGACCAGCTGGCCCGCGACGAGATAATCTACATTAAGCGTGGACTGGGCTACTTCGTATCGCCCGATGCCGTGAGTCACATAAAGCAACAACGCCGCACACAGTTCATCGACGAACAGCTGCCGGCACTCTTCCGCAACATGCAACTGCTCGGCATAGGCATCGAGGAGGTGACCGATGCCTGGCATAAGAAAATGGACGGAGACTGAACCTCCAACAATCAACAGTCAACGCATGAGTAGTCGCAGATGTTAAGTATTATTAAAAAAACAACTTTAATGTCACGATTACTCATGCAAAAGCGTCTTACATATAGACGTATAAACTGAAAAAACGCAGTCATTATGAAAAAGCTTACCCTCGTGTTCTTTCTTACCATGCTGCTGTCCATAGCATCACAGGCGCAAGAAAAAACCGACTCTACGAAACAGAAGCGCCAACGCAAGGTGTATCTCTTCGGCAGTGTGTGCGACTCATTCACCAAGGCGGCGGTGGAAAAACCGTTCATCACCGTGATGAACGAGGACTCCACCGTGGTGGATACCATCACCGCATCGACCTATAAAGACTGGGGATCGCAGATGAACCGCACCGACTTCAGGATAAAAGTGCCTGCCGTGGCAACGAAATACATAATCCGCGCCCAAGCTCCGGAGTACGAAGACCTGTATCTCGACTACGAGATAAAGTATGTGGCACGCAATGCCTACTTCAATCTACCTATGCTCGAGATGCAGAAACGCTATGCCTACGACAAGGAGCTCGACGAGGTTGAGGTGGTGGCAACGAAGGTGCAGATGGTCATCAAGGGCGACACCATCATCTACAATGCCGACGCCTTCAACGTTCCCGAAGGGTCGATGCTCGACGGACTCATCCGACAGATGCCGGGAGTGGAGCTCAGCGACGACGGAGTGATAACGGTGAACGGGCGAAAGATTGATCGCCTCACGCTCAACGGCGACGATTTCATGAAAGGCAACAACAACGCCATGCTGCAGAACCTGCCCCACTACACCGTGAAAGACGTGCAGGTGTACGACAAATTGTCCGACAAAGACGAGTACCTCGGGCATCAGACGGAGCAGAAGGAATTTGTGATGAACGTGAGGATGAAACGTGAGTACAGCCGCGGATACATTGCCAATGCCGAAGTGGGCGCAGGCACCGAGGGACGCTACATGACGAGGATGTTCGCCCTGGCATACGGCGACAAGACGCGAGTGTCGGTGTTTGGCAACATGAACAACGTCAACGAGCGGCGCCGACCAGGCAGCGATGGCGACTGGGACGCAACGAAAGAGCCAAACGGAATAACGAATGTGAAGAACATGGGACTCGACATAAACACGAAGAGCCGCGACGGAAAGGCCGACAACAGCTTCGAGGCCGAGGTGAAATGGCAAAAGGATGACAACGAGAGCCGCGTGGCTGGCGACAACTACCTCAACGGCACAAGCAACTACTCGCGCAGCAATTCGCTATCGACTGCACGCAACTCCAACCTGCAACTGTCGAACTATTTCAAGCGGAACGACAAAGTGCATATAAACAGCGAAGCCCAGATCAACATTGGCCGCGGCAACAGCAACAGCCTCTCGCGACAGACAATGCTCAGCGAGAACCCAGCCATCTACGGCGACGTAGTACAGGTGCTCGACTCAATCGACGCAAAAGTGCCGGGACTGATGGCTACAGGCATCAACAAGACATACACACAGGGCTACTCGCGCAACAAGTCGCTGTCGATGACAAGCAACTCGTGGCTCGTGAAGAAACTGCCATGGGGCGACGAACTGATATTCGGAACGAACATGGCTTACGGCAACAACGACAGCAAGGACTTCTCCTACTACAAGCTCGACTACCTGCAAGGCCCGATGCCAAGCGACTACCGCAACAACTATCTTAAAAACAAACGCCACTACTACAACTACCAAGGGCTGGCACTTTACAACTTCCGTTTCCTCAACGGACTCACATGGAACTGCTACTACCAATACTCGCAGTCCTACGACCGCAACGAAAATCCACGCTACCGCCTCGACTTCATCGACGGATGGGGCGTCGATGATAGTCATCAGCTTGGAGAACTGCCCGACGACGACCTGCTCATGACGGCCATCGACAATGGCAACAGCGTCTATACGGGCAGGCTGACAAAGGTGAACGCACTACAGACAGGCCTCAACTATATGAAGGACAAGGATGGTAATTACGACTTTATCAACCTGAGCTTTGATTTCCGTCACACCGATGAGGCTCTCAACTACGCCCGAGGTGCCATAAATGTTAGAAACACACGCTCTTACTGGGCATTCAACCCCAACATCAGTTTCTATCATCGCTCAAAAAATACTGGTTTCATCAACGCCTCCATCAGCCGCAACATCATGCCCTCCGACCCTGTGAGCATGGTGGCATACGTCGATGACAGCAACCCATTGGCCATCAGAATGGGTAACCCCGACCTGAAAAACGGTGCCACGAACATTGTAAGATTCTACATCCATCGCATGAAACAAAAGATTCAGCAGCGCATATCGCTGAATCTTAGCTACACATATGAAGAGAATGCCGTTGTTCAGAGTTACACCTTCGACAAGGAAACGGGTGCATACACCTACAAGCCCATCAACAGCAACGGCAAATACTCGGCATCGGCGGGACTCGGATTCGGCAGGCAAATAGACAAGAAAGGACTCTTCAAATTCGACGGAAACATAGGTCTCGACTTCAATCACCAACTGCAAGCGGCACTCAGCGAGGGCAACACCAGCGCACAGATATATGGCGTGAACGTGCTCAGCGAAACACAAAGCGCCACCGTCACATACAAGAAGAACGACCTCACGCTCTCCGCAGGCGGACGATTCACATGGGCTCACAGCAGCAGCAAGCTCGCCACATTCCAGAACAGCGACATCTACGACTTCAACTACGGCGTGACAGCACAGTATAAGCTGCCGCTCAAAATCTATATAGCCACCGACCTGAAGATGAACTCCACACGTGGACTCAACGACGGAAGCATGAACACCGACCGCCTAGTGTGGAACGGACGCCTGTCAAGATCGTTCATAAAAGAACGACTCACCGTCATACTCGAAGGCTACGACATGCTCCACCAGTTGAAGAACATCAAATACTACACCACTGGCAACGGCATCAGCGCCGTGTGGTCAAAGAGCATTCCATCCTACGCTATGCTCCGGTTGCAGTATAAGATAAACATACTGCCGAAGAAAAGATAGCATCTCAGCCTCAAAAGCGACATTGCCATAAAAACAACATAACACTCCCTATGAGGGCCGGCAGACTTTCCACCAACGGAACATTACTGCCAGCCCTCTTTATCTTTAAAACCCAACCAAATGAATAGCGGTTGAGACCAACAGACACCTACCCTGCGAAAACAAGAAATACGAACGCGAAAAAACTGAAAAGCAAAAATATTTTTCCGCAATTATTTGGTGGTTGGAAAAGTTTGTATTACCTTTGCAGCCGCAAACGCAAAAATTGGAGGCGGGATAGCTCAGCTGGTTAGAGCGTCGGATTCATAATCCGGAGGTCGTGGGTTCGGGTCCCACCCCCGCTACCAAAGCAAAGTCCTCGCAGGTGTTTGCCTGCGAGGACTTTTTATTTGTCCATTTTGCTTGCAGCCAGCCTTATTAATAGTTTGCCTTTGAAACTGCTTGCCTAATAGGATCCAACATTACACATGTCTCCTTCTCTGCACATTCACCGCAAGTCTCATAGCCTTTGCTAATCACACACTTGCGAATTTCACAAAGCGAACTGCAGAATATTGTTTTCACCCCATCGGCACGACATCCCTCGCAGTTAATCTGTTCAGGAGTGATGGCAACTTTGTTTAACTCAGACCATAGCTTCGCGGTCTTCACACGCAGAGCCTGATCATTGTTAATGGTGGCAGTGCGGACATCACACTTCTCGCAGTCGAATCCGCAGCAGGCAATCATCTTATTCATCTCTTCCAGCGTTTTAGAGTCGGGAAGAATTCACGCATCATCTGTTTGTATTCTTCCTTGGTCAGCGGCTTAGGCATATTCTTGTTTACCTCATCAACAAACTGCGCACAAAACTCAATCATTTCGTCCATCGTGCAATCGCTGGTAAATGCTCCATCCTTGTAGCAATAGATGCAATACTCTTCATTCTTGCTACCATCGGTATTGGTACCAAGCAGTTCATCGGTAAGAGGCATACCACAACTCTGACAAAAACTTTGTTTCATATAACCTTATCCTTTAATAACTAAACTGACGCAAAGATACATAGAATAATGTATACCTACAAATTTTAGTAACAAAATGGCAATTGGGATTCAGTCGCAGGCTTATCAGCCATAATAATTAAATTATTAACAAGAGAAATAATTCCATACTTTTGATAATTTTCTTTTCAAATTTACTTGATTTCTTGCATATCTCAAAAACATTTCCGAATTTTGTAACGATGCTATGCATACCTACTTTGCCTTGAAGCAATTAAGTTGTAAATCAAGCATTTTTTTCACGTATTTAATTCAACCAACAGCCTATATTATGAATAAAGTACTGATTATCTTATCCTTACTATTCGTCTCTCCAGCGCTGAACGCCCAAAGCGTATCAGTTGAAGGAGGCCGCTTCTTGAAAGGTGACAACCCGGCCTGGAGTGCGTATACGTACGATGACAGCGCATGGCAGGAGGTGTCGTTTACCCAGCCATGGGAAAAAATGGGACTGAATCGTGTGAACGGCATTGGCTGGTACCGCATACACGTGGTAATTCCCTCTTCACTCAAAAAAGGTATTGTCGAGGCTATTATGCTGGACATGGGTGCTATCGACGATTCCGACCAGACATGGATAAATGGACATTGGGTGGGAAATACCGGCACTTTCCCCGAAGATCCAGGTGGGTATTCCAGCGAATGGGGCAAAAGACGCTATTACATCATAGACCCCAAATGGGTGCGCTGGGATCAGGAAAACGTGATTGCAGTGCGGGTGTATAACTACGGTGACCCTGGTGGATTATACCGAGGAGCATTCAATATTGTAAAACCAAGCCTGAAAGACTTCGCAAAACTCTCACTTGTAGGAGAACCAGATGGCTACAAAGCTGTTCTTGCCTCATCAGTGAAGACTGTTGGTTCGCTGCATGTAACCGTTACTGATATACTGACAGGCAAGCAAGAAACGTCAAAGGTGCAGAAAATAAACCTGCCATCATGGAAGGAAAAGCAGATTTCTTTCCCTTTACTTCCGCGAAAGAAACTCGAGGTGACATACACCGACCCCCGTTTTGAGGAGGTATTAAAGGCTGAAGTCTGTTCTCCTTACATCCTCACACCTCCTGCCCCTGCAACACCACGTTATAACGGTCCTTTGGTATTTGGCGTACGTCCTGGTTCACCGGTCATCTTCCGATTGGCTTTCTCAGGTGAAAAACCCATGAGATATTCAGTGGAGGGCCTTCCAAAGGGTGTTGTGCTGGATCCGGAAAAAGGTGTTCTGAGCGGCACTTGTACAGAGGAAGGGGATTATCCGCTGGTGTTTACAGCCACCAATGACAAAGGCAGTGCCAAAGCCGACTTCACGCTGAAAGTAGGTCAACAGATTGGTCTCACGCCACCCATGGGATGGAATAGCTGGAACTGCTGGGGCTTGAGTGTGTCGCAAGAGAAGGTTATGTCGTCAGCCAAAGCCCTCATTGATAGAGGACTCGCCGACTATGGTTATTCCTACATGAATATCGATGATGCCTGGGAAGCAGAAGAGCGTGCACCTGACGGGCGCATCGAAGCCAACGAAAAGTTCCCCGACATGAAAGCATTGGGCGATTGGCTTCACGCCAACGGCCTAAAGTTCGGCATCTATTCATGCCCTGGCGAATATACCTGCGGCGGTTATCTGGGCTCATTGAACCACGAACGTCAGGATGCAGAAGTATGGAATAGTTGGGGAGTGGATTACCTCAAATACGACTTGTGCGGCTACATTAAAATCATTGAAGCAAGTCGGGATAAGTCAGAGGCAGTCCATATCCGTCCTTATCTGAAGATGCAGGAGTTCATAAGAGAGCAGCCACGCGACTTTTTCTATTCGCTCTGTCAATACGGCTGGGGCAAGTCGTGGGAATGGGGTGCTTACATTGATGCCAATTCCTGGCGCACCTCCGACGACATCAACGACACATGGGAGTCGCTCTACAATAATGGCTTTGTGCGACAGGCAAAGCTCTACCCGTATGCAAGTCCCGGTCATTGGAACGATCCCGACATGCTTATCGTTGGCAAAGTGGGCTGGAGCAGCAGTCTGCGCGACACCCGCCTTACCCCCGACGAGCAATACACACACATCTCTCTGTGGTCACTGCTGGCCGCCAACATGCTGATTGGCTGCGACGTGTCACAGATTGACGACTTTACTTTCAACCTTCTGTGCAACAATGAGGTAAATGCAGTAAATCAGGATATACTGGGCCATCAGGCACATCAAGACGTTGTGGAGGATGGAATGCAAATGTGGAGCCGTGATCTTTACGACGGCTCTCATGCCGTGGGAATCTTCAACCTGAATGAAGCCTCAGTCCCTGTGCAGCTTGATGGAGCATTAGCCAAGATCAACATGAAAGCCGAAACCGTCCGCGACCTATGGCGACAGAAGGATATCGCCACTGATGCCGTGTACGTAATCCCGCCCCACGGGGTGCTATATGTGAAAGTGAAATAACTGCAATACTGCGTTGGCTAATGCCCGTCGCGCAGATTATTTAGCTATCGGGCAGTTTATGTCAACAAAGCAAAGTCCTCACAGGCAGAAACAGACGTCTGTGAGGACTTTTTGTATCAATTGTTTTCATTTGCCAACCATAATAATAAGCGGACAAAAGACAATGATCATCGACTCCTGAAAACTTTACTACCCACCCTACCGAAAACCCTTACAGCAAAAGGGAAAATGAGCAACCGAAAATTTTGCTAGCAAATTTTCGAATAAAGAGGCTCTTTAATGTCAATAGAAAGGCTCTTAAATAAGAATTTTGCTAGCAAAATTTTTTGATGGCGTTTATTATGTCCTTTTTTCTTCTGCCAAGATGAAGGTGATGCTGTCCCTCTTTATGAAAAAGAATAAATTTTTCGCTTTGCTCAACAACACGTCTTTTGTTCTGCTTTCGCTTTTTCGTAACTTTGACTACGTCGAAGTTACTGCGTCTCGGCAATAAAATGAAAAAGAATTTTCTTTTTCCTTTGTATTGCTCTCGACTTTTCGTAACTTTGCCAACAGAATCTAAGTTAAGGGTTCTGCAAACGATGAATCTTAGGCCTAAGAAGTTAGATATATACATAGCCAAGCGGTTTGGACTGCTCTTTGCAGGAACGTTCTTCATCTGCCAGTTTGTGCTGATGATGCAGTTCCTGTTTCGCTTTGTCGACGTGATGATCGGCAAGGGACTGTCGATCACCGTGCTGGCGCAGTTCTTCTGGTACCTGGGCATGATGTTCGTGCCTCAGGCTCTGCCGCTGGCCGTACTGCTGGCTTCGCTCATCACCTTCGGCAACCTGGGCGAGAGCAGCGAGCTGACGGCAATAAAAGCATCGGGAATATCGTTGCTTCAGACATTCCGGCCGCTGATATTGATAACGCTGCTGATAAGCTTTGCGTCGTTTATTTTCCAAAATAACATCGGTCCGAGCTCGCAGGTGAAGATCGGACAGTTGCTCATGGCCATGAAACACAAGAATCCCGAACTGGAGATTCCCGAAGGGATATTTTATGATGGCATACCGAACAGCAACCTCTACGTAGAAAAGAAAGACCTGGAGACGGGAAAACTCTATGGGATAATGATCTACCGCATGACGGGCAGCTACGAGGACCAGGCTATCATCCTCGCCGACTCGGGCATGCTGCAGTCGACAGCCGAGAAGAAACACCTGCTGCTGAGCCTGTGGAGCGGAGAGTGGTTTGAGAACATGCGCTCGCAAGAACTGGCGGGAAGTGCGTCGGTGCCATATCGCAGAGAGACATTTGTTGAGAAGAAGATAGTACTCGACTACGACGGCGACTTCAATGTGGGCGATGCCACAGGACTGTCGAACAAAGCGCGAGGAAAGGGAATCAAAGAACTTACCCACGACATGGACTCGCTTAACGGCGTGTACGACAGCATGGGGATACAGTTGGGAACGGAACTTAAGCAGGCTTACTACCGCGGACCGGTGCTTGACCGAAAAGACTCGATAGCAGCAATGGCACGGGCAAAGACGACAAAGCTGAAGGTTGACTCCATCTACAACAGCATGGCTCCCGACGTAAAAGCGCGTGTAGTGAACTCAGCACTGAACAGGGTGCAGAATGAAATAAACGAACTGGGATTCAGAAGCCTGATAAGCAAAGACGGCGACAAGCAGATAAGGGAGCACAAGATGGAGATTATCAACAAGTTCACGCAGGCGTTGTCATGCCTGATATTCTTCTTCATCGGTGCCTCGCTCGGAGCAATAGTGAGGAAAGGAGGTATAGGCATACCAGTGATAATAGCGGTGATAGTCTACATCATCTTCTTCGTGCTCGACGACACCGGCTACCGCATGGCACGCGGAGGCATGTGGACAATACCCTTCGGGAAACTGCTGTCGTCGGCAGTGCTCATACCAGTAGCTGCCTTCGTGACGTATAAGGCAAACAACGACTCGGTGGTGTTTAACATCGACCTATACAAAGAATTCTTTAGAAAACTGCTTGGACTCAGGCTGAGCCGACACCTGTCGAGCAAAGAGGTGATAATAAACGATCCCGACTATGCTGCCGATGCCGACCGACTGAGGAAGATAAACGAAGACGTGGGCATATATGCCAACGCCCACAACCTGAAGTCGGCACCTAACGTGAAGAAGGTATTCTTCCAGTATGAGCCCGACCACGAGATAGAGCGCATAAACGACGAACTCGAACCAGTGATCGACGATTTGTCGAACACCCGCGACAAGGTGATAATGCACGAGTTGAACAACTACCCCATCCTCTCGGTGAAGGCCCACACACGGCCATTCGAGAAACTGTGGATGAACATCGCTGCGGCAGTGATAGTGCCGATTGGGCTGTGCCTCTACCTGAGGATGTGGAAGTTCAGACGCCGCCTGCTTAGCGACCTGAGGAAGATTTACCACACCAACGAGAATATAATAGCACGGATAGAGGAACAGAAAAAAGTAGAAAACGCTTCCTCTTAATTATACTATAAATTATAAATAATGTAGAAGTACATATTATGCCTATCATATTGAACACCATCGACGAAGCCATCAACGACTTCAGGGAAGGAAAATTCGTTATTGTTGTCGACGACGAAGATCGTGAGAACGAGGGCGACCTCATCATAGCAGCCGAGAAGATAACCGCCGAGAAAGTGAACTTCATGCTGAAGAACGCCCGCGGAGTGCTATGCGCACCCATAACCATCTCGCGCTGTGAGGAACTCGACCTGCCTCATCAGGTGAGCGACAACACATCGGTGCTCGGCACTCCGTTCACCGTAACCATCGACAAATTGGAGGGATGCACCACGGGAGTGTCGGCACACGACCGCGCAGCAACGATACAGGCACTCGCCGATCCAGCATCGCGACCAGAGACATTCGGACGGCCAGGGCACATCAATCCTCTCTATGCCCAAGATAACGGCGTGCTGCGACGCAGCGGACACACCGAAGCAGCCATCGATCTATGCCGGCTGGCAGGGCTTTACCCCGCTGGGGCGCTGATGGAGATAATGAACGAGGACGGCACAATGGCACGACTGCCGCAACTGAGCAAGATGGCAAAAGAGTGGGACATGAAACTCATCTCGATAAAAGACCTGATTGCATACCGGCTGAAGAAGGAGTCGATCATCGAAGTGGGCGACGAGGTGGATATGCCTACCGACTACGGACACTTCCGACTGATTCCTTTCCGCCAGCAGAGCAACGGACTGGAGCACATGGCGCTCGTGAAAGGCGAATGGAGTGACGAGGAGGAGATTCTCGTCAGGGTGCATTCATCGTGCGCCACAGGTGACATACTCGGCAGCAAACGATGCGACTGCGGTGAACAGCTACACAAAGCACTGCAGATGATAGAAAAAGCTGGAAAGGGTGTGCTCATATACATGCAGCAGGAAGGACGAGGCATCGGACTGATGAACAAGATAAGAGCATACAAACTGCAAGAGGAGGGCTACGACACCGTTGATGCCAACATACACCTCGGATTCAAGCCTGACGAGAGAGACTATGGATGCGGAGCACAGATGCTCAGGCACCTCGGAGTGCACAAGATGAGACTGATGACAAACAATCCGGTGAAGCGCGTGGGACTGGAATCGTATGGACTTGAGATAGTAGAGAATGTGCCGATAGAGGTGACGCCAAACGAATACAACGAATTCTACATGCGCACAAAACGCGACCGCATGGGGCACCTACTGCATCTGAAGTAAAAAAATCGATATTTTTTTCCTCTTTTTGTTATCGGGAAAAAAGATAATTTGTATCTTTGCAAAGATAATACCAAAAGAAAACAAAGTAAAATGACGCAACTATCTGACAGACTGAATCGTTTGTCGCCATCGGCCACATTGGCGATGTCGCAAAAGAGCAGCGAGATGACCGCTCAGGGTATTGACGTGATTAACATGAGCGTGGGCGAACCCGACTTCAACACCCCCGACCATATAAAAGAGGCAGCAAAGAAAGCCATCGACGAGAATTATTCGAGATACTCGCCCGTTCCGGGATATATGGACCTGAGAAAAGCCATCGTCCGCAAACTGGAACGTGAGAACGGGCTCAGCTATTTGCCCAATGAGATACTAGTGTCGAACGGAGCGAAGCAGAGCGTGTGCAACACCATAATGGCTCTTGTCAACGACGGCGACGAGGTGATAATACCTGCACCATATTGGGTAAGCTATCCGCAGATGGCAAAACTCGCGGGAGGAACACCAGTGATAGTGAATGCGACATTCGAACAGAACTTCAAAATGACTCCCCAGCAACTGGAGACAGCCATCACCCCTAAGACAAAACTGCTGATACTCTGCTCGCCCAGCAACCCAACCGGCAGCGTATATACTCGTGAGGAACTGAAGGCAATAGCCGACGTGATACTGAGTCACGACGACATCTATGTCCTCGCCGACGAGATATATGAGCATATCAACTACGTTGGCCACCACGAGAGCATCGCCCAATTCCCCGGCATGAAAGAGCGCAGCATTATAGTGAACGGTGTGTCGAAGGCCTATGCCATGACAGGATGGAGGATAGGATATATAGCAGCGCCCGAGTGGATTGTGAAAGGATGCAACAAACTGCAGGGCCAGTACACGAGCGGACCTAGCTCGGTAAGCCAGAAAGCAGCAGAAGCAGCGTACAACATGTCGCAAGACTGCGTGGAAGAAATGCGACAGGCATTTGAGCGACGCCGTGACCTGATAGTCAGTCTGGCAAAAGAAATACCAGGACTCGAGGTGAACACCCCCGAGGGAGCGTTTTACTTATTCCCGAAATGTAGCAGCTTCTATGGAAAAAGCGATGGTAGCAGAACTATCAACAACTCAACCGATCTGGCAATGTATCTGCTTGAGGTGGGACATGTGGCTACGGTGGGCGGAGATGCCTTCGGCGACCCGGAGTGCTTCAGGATGAGTTACGCCACGAGCGACGATAATATCCGCGAGGCTCTCAAGAGAATAAAAACAGCACTCGGACAACTGAAATGACAAAAAGACAAGCAAAAAGACAGCAAAAAGTCGGAAAACCACAACCGTTTGACAAAATATTTCGTTAAATCTTTTTAATTAATATAGATTTTATCATAAATTGTATATCTTTGCGTTGTTTTATAGTAGAAAGTCCGAATTGTATTAAAACGCTAAAAACAAAAAAAGAAAAATATTTATAACTTAAATTTTATCAATAACAAAATTAAAAAACAAAATTATGGCAACTACACAAAAAACAGCCAGCCCAAAGAAGAAATCTGAGGGCTTCCAGGGAGTAAGAAACGCATTCATCATCATCCTCGTATGCGCATTGATTGCTTTCATCGCATTCTTCACATGGTTTGGAAGAGAAGCAAACTTCGCAGATGCAACAAAGGCAACTCCAATCAACGTTTGGGGTACAATCTTCAAGGGTGGTATCATCGTGCCTGTTATCCACTCTCTGTTGCTCACCGTTATCGCTATGGCTATTGAGCGCTGGCTCGCTCTGAAGACCGCTTTCGGTAAGGGCGCCCTTCCAAAGTTCGTTGAAGACATCAAGAAAGCTCTCAACGCTAACGATTTCGACAAGGCTCAGAAGCTTTGCGACGCACAGAAAGGTTCTGTAGCTAACGTAGTAGGCGCTTCACTCAGAGCTTACAAAGAGATGGAAGCTACACAGGGAATCAAGAAAGCGCAGAAGATTGCTAAGATTCAGCAGGCTCACGAAGAGGCTACACAGCTCGAAATGCCTACACTGACAATGAACCTCCCAATCATCGCAACCATCGTTACACTGGGTACACTGACCGGTCTTCTCGGAACTGTGGTAGGTATGATCCGTTCATTCTCTGCTCTGTCTGCAGGTGGTGGCGCTGACTCAGCTGCTCTGTCTCAAGGTATTTCTGAGGCTCTTATCAACACCGCATTCGGTATCGGTACTTCATGGTGCGCCGTTGTCGCTTACAACTACTACACAAACAAGGTTGACAAGCTGACATTCGCCCTTGACGAGGTTGGTTATTCTATCGCTCAGACATACGAATCAAACCACACAGAAGAGGCTTAATCTTTACTAACCCTTTAAAACGTTTATTACTATGGGTAAAATAAAGGTTAAGAAAAGTGACATCTGGATAGACATGACCCCAATGTCTGACGTGATGACGCTGCTGCTCACCTTCTTCATGTTGACATCAACATTCGTGAAGAACGAGCCGGTGAAAGTCATGACTCCGGGTTCTATCTCAGAGATCAAGGTGCCAGAGAACGGTGTGCTCACCATTCTCATCAGTCCTGAAAAGGACGAGGCAGGCGCTCCAACTGGTGAAGGTCAGGTGTTCATGAGTATCGACAACACCGATCAGCTCGGTGAGACACTCGACAACATGATCGACAGATTCGGCGTTAAACTGAACCCGAAACTGGAAGAGACCTTCAAGACTGAGTCAATGTTTGGTGTACCAATCCAAGATTTGGAGACTTATCTGTCGATGAGCAGCTCCAATCGCGCCAAGGAGATCGTAACCAAAGGAATACCTCTCGACTCCATCGACGGAGGAATGAGCGAATTCCAGAACTGGGTCGACGCGGCACGTACAGTGAACAGCAAACTGAGAATTGCTCTCAAGGCTGACGCTGAAACACCTTACAAGACTGTGAAGAAAGTAATGAACGAACTCCAGGATATGGACGAAAGCCATTACTACATGATCTCTCAACTCGACGCTACAAAGGCTGTTGAAGCAAGTGAATATAGAAAATCTAGCAGAGGAGGCAGATAATTATGGCAAAGAAAAAAGAAAGCAAACAGAAGAAGATGAACGTCCGAGTGGACTTCACCCCTATGGTTGATATGCTTATGCTTCTTATCACCTTCTTCATGCTCTGTACTACACTTAGCAAGCCCAGCACAATGGAGCTCACCATGCCAAGTAACGACGAGAATGTACAAGAAGACCAGAAAAACGAGGCTAAAGCCACACAGTCAGTAGTGCTCTATCTTGCCGCTAACGACAAGATCTACTATCAGACATATAAAGAGGACGGCGACCCAAATCCACTCAAGGAGACAAACTGGGGAGAAGACCTTAGAAATGTTCTGAGATACCACGAGACTGGAGGCATCACACCTGTCAACCGTATCATCATCGAGACAGAAAACCTCAGACTTGACAGAGAACAGAACCCGACAAAGTACAACGATAGTACTTACCAGAAGGCTCTCTCTAGTCTCAAGAGAGGTGAAATGCCCGACGGAGAGAAAATCGGAACGGTTACCGTTATTATCAAACCTACCGACAACTCTACATTTGACAATATGATGAATATCCTCGACGAAATGCAGATTTTGAGTATCGGTACTTACGTCATCGACAAACTAAATCCTGAAGACCATGAGACCCTGAAGAAGGAGAACGTGGAGGAATAAGATGACATAAACCTTTAAAAAAAGAAACAGATATGGCAAAAATAGATCTCTACGATCCCAAATGGATCGATATGGTGTTCGCCGACAAGAACAAGGCCTACGGAGCATATCAGCTTCGTAAAGGCACTGCTGGCCGCAACATCAAAGCTCTTATCATTCTTCTCATTACTGCACTGCTCATCGGTGGTTTTCTCGCTTACAAAGTGATTCAGCAACAGAAAGACGCTGAGCGCCAAGCCTATATGGAGCAAATGGAGCTCTCTAAGCTCAAAGAGCAGGCAAAGCGCGAAAAGAAGGAACAACCAAAAATCGAAGCAAAGGTTGAACCTAAGAAAGTTGTCGAACAAGTTCGCGAAACACAGAAGTATACAGCACCTGTCATTAAGAAAGACGAACTCGTCAACGACGAGAATCAGCTTAAGCAGGCTGAGGACCTCGACAAGGACGTGGCTGTCGGCGCGAAAGACCAAGAGGGTGTGAAAGACCGCACCGTGGAGGCCATCCGTAACGACATCGCCGTCAACGTTCCTAAAGAAGAACCTAAACAGGAAGTAGCACAGAAAGTGTTCGACGTTGTAGAACAGATGCCTATGTTCCCAGGCGGCCCGGCTGCACTTAAGGAATATCTGGCAAAGAACGTGAAGTACCCAATACCTGCACAGGAGAACGGTATCTCAGGACGCGTGGTTATCTCGTTCGTCGTTGAGACCGATGGTTCTATTACACAGGTACAGGTAGCAAAGCCCGTCGACCCACTGCTCGACAAAGAAGCAGCACGCGTCGTAAGCAGCATGCCTAAATGGGTGCCAGGACAGCAGAACGGACAGAAAGTACGTGTGAAGTACAATGTTCCTGTAAACTTCAAGTTGCAGTAAGCAGTTATTTGAAAATGAAAAAAACGTTATTCTACATCCTTGTAGGATTAGTTTCGCTACCTCTGTCGTTCTCCTCATGTGGGAAGCCCGACAGAGGTGGCAGAACAGACACACCTTCGTCAGGGGAGATTAGTTTCTTCTCTGACGAAAGTTTTAGTCCGATAGTTCAAGAACTGATAAACCAGTTCGAGTATCAATTCCCAAAAGCCAAGCTCAATCCCGTATATACCAACGAGAACGAAGGCTTCAATCAGATAAAAGAGTTGAAGACATGCCTCTTCATCACCACGCGCAAGCTTAAACCGAGCGAGGTGGCTTATCTGAAGACAAAGCGCCAACTGCCCGAATGCTTCCCCATCGGCTACGACGGACTGTCGCTGATTGTAAACAAAAACAACAACGACACATGTATTACCGTCAACGATGTGAAGCGTATCCTCAGCGGCGAGGCAACCGACTGGAGCCAGATAGTAGAGGGATCGAAACGTGGCGAAATAGAAGTGGTGTTCGACAATAAAGAGTCGGCAACACTTCACTATGTCGTCGACTCAATACTCGGCGGCAAACCCATCGACAGCCCCAACATCGTGGCGGCAAAGACAAGTAAGGAGGTGGTCGACTATGTCGATAAGACTCCTAACGCAATCGGTGTAATAGGGTCGAATTGGCTTAACGACAAGCGCGACTCAACAAACACCACATTCCGCAAGAATATCCATGTGATGTCCATATCGAAACTCGATAAGGCCACACCACTCAACAGTTGGAAACCATACCAGGCATACTTCCTCGACGGTCGCTATCCATTCGTGCGCACACTCTATGCCATCGTAGTCGATCCGCAGAGAGCACTGCCTTGGAGCTTTGCCAACTATATAACAAGTCCGAAAGGTCAGCTCATCATCATGCGGGCAGGACTGCTACCCGCTCGCGGCGACATTATAATAAAACGTGTAAACGTTAAAAGATGAAAAAGACTTAAACCTAAGGATACTTAAACAAGTCATACGGAAAAAGAGAGTTAGTAAACACTATTTACAAACCACTAAAAGCAGAAATTATGAAAGCTATAAAATATCTAATCGCAGGAGCATTCTTTGCAGCAGTCAGCACTACTGCCGTTGCTCAGGGCGTTGGCCGCGATGCTCAGCTCGAGGCTATACGCAACGAAATCAAAGCAAATCCCAACGATCCTAACGCAGCAAAGGATCTTGTCAAAAACTACACAAAGGAGTTCAAGAAAGATGCCAACGCACTCGTGCTTCTTGGAAACGTCTACTTCGGAGCCAAGCAATACGACAAGGCAACGATGTATGCCGACATGGCACTTGCTAAAGACAAGAACTGCGGCAATGCATTCATCCTCAAAGGCGACATCGCAGCAGTGTCACAGGACGACGGCGGCGAGGCAGCAGGATGGTATCAGCAGGCAATGACAATCGATCCGAAGAACCCCGAGGGATACATGCGCTATGCAAACGTGTACCGCAAGCGCAGCCCAGAGGAGTCGGAGCGCGCGCTCAACGAACTGCGTCGCAACATCCCCGACTTCCCAGTAGAGGCAGAGGCAGCTCACACATTCTACGGAACAGGCAACTACGACAAAGCCTTCGAGCATTTCTCAAAAGCCGACCGTTCGAAGATTAACGAGGACCAGCTGGCTGAATATGCCCTCACGGCAATGTATATCGACAAGAAAGACGAAGCCCTTGAACTGGCTAAGTACGGTATCGGCAAATTCCCAGAGAACGTGTCGTTCATCCGCCTTGCCCTTATCAATGCAATAGGCACCAACAAACACGCTGATGCTGTAGCTTACGCAGAAGACCTCATCAAGCGCGAAGGCGACAAGAACGCAGGCGACATCACCTACTACGGACAGGCTCTCGCAGGCGTGAAGAAGTTCGACGAGGCTATCGCACAGTATCAGAAGGCCCTGCAACTCGACGATAAGAACCTCAAGCCACTGGAGTATATCTCAGAAGCATACTTCGGCAAGGGTGAAACCGACAAGGCACTGCAATATGCAAACGAGTATCTCGAGAAGGATGACAACGCTCGTATCTCCGACTACGACAAACTGGCAAACATCTACATGTCGCTCGTGAAAGACAGTGTTGACCGTCAAGACAATTTTGCAAAGGCAATGGCAGTTTACGACAAGGTTGTTACGAAGTTCCCACAGCGTGCAACATGGGCTCATTCACAGAAAGCAACTGCAGCATTCATCGCTGAGATGGAGGATGAGTATCCACAACTCTACAAGGTTGTCATCGACGAGCTCGAAAACAAGAGCGACCGCACAGCTGCCGAGACACAGTATCTCGCAAGTGCTTATCGCTCAATGGGCTACCACTTCTGGGCAAGCAAGAACGACCTTAACGCCGCACTGCCCTACTTTGAGAAGCTCGTGAAGTTTAGTCCCGACAATTCACTTGCTACCAAATTCTTCGAGGCAAAGAAAGCTTACGACGAGGAGCAGCAAGCAATGTCAGAGGAGTAAGCAGACTCTCAAAACAACAAGACTCACATTATTATATAATACGCGCGCGAGGAAGTCACCCGAAAAGTGGCTTCCTCGTATTTTCATATCCAAAACACAAAACATTTCTTAACACGACAAAGAGCCTCTTATCCTTCACTTAAGAGCCTTTTATCCGAGGACTAAGAGGCTCTTTAATGCGACATGAAAGCCTCTTTAATACCATCAGGAAGACTTTCTGTCACAAATAGGAAAACTCATCAACAAAAACCGCAACAAACACTTTCCGACAAAGAAAAGTTATGAAAAAACGACTGAAAAAGCGGAATAAAGACATTTTTGCAAAGAAAATAATCGAGAAAAGTGTTGAATATCAAAAAAATGTATTACCTTTGCACCGCTTTTCGGCGTAACCGCTGGCAGGCAGAAGAGTGGCTTGGCTATGTTGCGTTGGAACGACAAACAATTTTATTATAAAAGAAAATGGATTTAATAAAAGTTGCTGAAGAAGCATTTGCAACCGGCAAACAGTTCCCAGAGTTCAAGTCTGGTGACACTATCACTGTCGCTTACAAAATTGTCGAAGGTTCAAAAGAGCGTATCCAGCTCTACCGTGGTGTTGTAATTAAGATTTGCGGTCATGGTGACAAGAAGCGTTTCACCGTGCGCAAGATGTCGGGCACAGTTGGCGTTGAGCGTATCTTCCCAATCGAGTCGCCCAGTATCGAGTCGATCGAAGTGAACAAGCGTGGTAAGGTGCGCCGTGCAAAGCTCTACTACCTGCGCAACCTCACTGGTAAGAAGGCTCGCATCGCTGAGAAGAGAGCAGCTATCAAGAACGAAGCTGAGTAAACAGCACTATGACAAACAGCTAACAAGAAAAAGAAGAGGTCATCAATGCACAGACGCAAGACGGCCTCTTTTTTCGTTTTATCATTAGCCGAACTTACTGATTCATCACACATAATCCATCCTCAAAAGCAGCATACACCTGCTTCCCACAGACACAAGGAATAATAAACCAAAACAGATACAACAATGAAAGAACTGGAGTTGAAATACGGATGCAATCCTAATCAGAAACCTTCGCGTATATTCATGAGCGAAGGCGAATTGCCTATTGAGGTACTGGGTGGTCGCCCAGGCTACATAAACTTCCTCGATGCCCTCAATGCTTGGCAGTTGGTGAAGGAACTGAAGGCTGCCACAGGCATTGCTGCAGCAGCGTCGTTCAAGCATGTCTCACCGGCAGGAGCAGCAATAGGATTGCCGATGTCTGACACTCTAAAGAAGATATATTTCGTTGACGACATTGATATCGAGCTATCCCCCATCGCCACAGCCTATGCCCGCGCCCGCGGTGCCGACCGCATGAGCTCTTATGGCGACTTCGTAGCTCTCTCCGACACGTGCGACAAAGCCACAGCGTTGATACTGAAGCGCGAGGTGAGCGACGGAGTGATTGCTCCCGACTTCACACCCGAGGCACTCGAGATACTGCGCGCAAAGCGCAAGGGCACATACAACATCATCAAGATTGCTCCCGACTATCGCCCCGAACCAATAGAGCGCAAACAGGTGTTTGGCATTACATTCGAGCAAGGCCGCAACGAAATCGATCTCAGCTCGCCTGCCCTCTTCGAGAATATCCCCACACAGAACAAAGAATTCACACCCGAGGCACTCCGTGACCTGATGATTGCGCTCATCACACTGAAGTACACACAGTCGAACAGTGTTTGCTATGTAAAAGACGGTCAAGCAATAGGCATCGGTGCGGGTCAGCAGAGCCGCATACACTGCACTCGACTGGCAGGCAACAAGGCAGACATATGGTGGCTCCGCCAGCACGAGAAAGTGATGAACTTGCCTTTCAAGACAGACATTCGCCGCGCCGACCGCGACAACACGATCGACATCTACATCTCCGACGACAGCGACGATGTGCTTGCCGATGGACAGTGGCAGCAGTTCTTCACACAACAGCCCGAACCGCTCACCCGCGAAGAGAAACGCGAGTGGATAGCGCAGAACAGCGGTGTGGCACTCGGTTCCGATGCATTCTTCCCCTTCGGCGACAACATCGAGCGCGCCCATAAAAGCGGAGTGGAATACATCGCACAGGCAGGAGGATCAGTGCGCGACGATCATGTGATAATGACATGCGACAAGTATGGCATCGCAATGGCATTCACAGGAGTAAGACTGTTCCATCATTAAGAAAACCCACCCTAATCTCACCAAAGTCTCTAATGACCTTAAAGAACCTAAAGACGTTAAAGACAAAAAGTAAAAAGACATGAGCAGCGAGATAGACGACATAATAGCTGGTGGCGGACTGGTGTTCCGTCGCGGCGGAGGCAACAAGTCTGCCGATGACGACAAGGTGAAGACCAAGGCTAAGAAGAAAAAATACATTACCGGTGCCCATGGCTCAGGGTCAGCACGGCAGAAAGCGAAGTGTCGCCAGAAACGAGCAAACAGGCACAAATAAGCAATAACGCCGCAAAAGACATCGAAGCGGCAAAGATAATATTAACACATCTAAAAACGCTGGTATGCAATTGCATGCTAGCGTTTTTTGTTTATACATGTCAACAATATGGAAGTTAACCTTGTTTGTTAAATATTTGCCATCGCATAAACCACTACAGGGTGACAGAGTCTGTCCTACCATCATCAGCCATCAGATTATGCTGCCGATATTAAATAGTATATAATTGACTAAATAAAATAAGGTATATAACAATCTGATGACCAGAAGTACAATTATTAACCGTCAAAGCACCAAGAACTTCGACGAGGCTCTTTGGGAAGGACTCGGATGCTGGCCAATCCCACAGGCTGAAATCAATAAGAACCCGAACCTCGAGCAGAATCCAGGTTGGGTGGCAAAATAATTTTGCCAAAATAACACAACTAAATTAGTGCTTAATTATTAGCGGGGACCTAGGAAGACAACTTCCGGGGTCTTTTTTGCATATCCCGCCAACGCTATCTGTTGTTTCCCGCCACCCCGGGCCGATTGCACCACCCCCCCAGCCCCTCCATGGAGGGGCTGGGGGGTGGTAGGTAGAAATTATCCCTGCCTTACGTCCGCCCCTTATCAAGGGGCTCTAAATCCCGTCCTCTGGCTGAGGTGGTGGAGATACTTTAAAAAGAAATGTGCCAAGGGCTATGTCACTACTATAAATTTTGCTAGCAAAATTTTCATTAACTGGGCTCTTTATTGACATTAGAAAGGCTCTTTAACAAGAATTTTGCTAGCAAAATTTTCAGATAACAAATGATGAAGTGGTGATTCTTCATGTGGCATATACCGCAAAAGTATTATGTTCACAGTAATACAGGCCATCAGGAATCATGTTCTTTTTATCCTTCACTACCTGACTTCAGCCATATTTTTATTGAAATGCCATCTGCTTTCATCACAAAAAAAGGCTGGAGTACATCTCACGATGTACCCCAGCAGAAAAATTTGGATTAATAATATAGTAAGTATTATTGTTTCCAAGCAGGAGTCTGCTCAAGGAGATCGTTCATACGCAACTCATCCTGATGGATTGGGAATTTTTCCTCCATGAGAGCACTGATATTACGTGGGTTAGCACCGCGTGCAATCAGGTAAACATCGCTTTCGACGATACCATTGGTCTTTGCACGATACTCACCCCAACGACGGAGATCCCAGAAGCGGAGACCTTCGATACCGAACTCATGAGCACGCTCTGCCTTGATGTCGTCAAGTGTTACAGAAGCCTTTGCTGGCATACCTACACGAGCACGTACCTGATTCACGAGAGGAGTAGCCTGTGCAGCCTGACCTGCGCCAATGTAAGCCTCAGCAAGCATGAGCAGAACGTCGGCATAGCGGATAACTGGCCAGTTAACTGGGTTCTGGTTACGGTCTGGGTTGGTTCCGTTCCAGTCACCTTCCTCGACGAACTTACGCCAGAGGTAGCTGTTCTGACCATACTCCTGAACGAGGAGGCCGAGGTTGGTGTTACCATGAGTATTGGTAACGGCGTCGCCCTTTGAATCAATATATCCCCAAATAACGCTCTCAACTGGCTTTGTACCGAGTTTTGTAGTAACGTTGTCAGGATCCTTCAGATACTCATCGTAGTTGGTTGCACCATAACCATCATACATCTCATAAGGCAGGATAACAGTATATCCGAGACGTGGGTCCATAGCAGCCCAAAGCTCCTTGATCTTATCGCGGAAAGGAGTATAGCCGTTGAACGAACCATCGCTAGCTACTACACGGCCAATATCGAATTTATCAATAACATTTCCGTCCTTATCGGTGGTAACGCCATCTGCACTCTTATCACCCTCACGATAACCGATAGCTACAGAACCCCAGAACTTAACGTGGTCTTTAGGATCTGAACTGGTCAGAAGATCATAGCCACTCTCACCGTTCTCATTCCTTACGTCACCAAGGATCTCTTTTGCCTTCTCTAAGAAAGTCTTACCGTCTTTAGCTTCGAAACTGTAAACCCAACTTGGGTTTGGACGAGAAACGTTGATACCACCACCCTTTGCAGAACGTGTGCTCAGGTGCTGCGTGGCAAAGCCATAACGGTTTGTCATGTCCTTACTGTGCTCAACAACAAACACCATCTCCTTGCTATTGTCGGCTCCGTCTGGTTTTAGACCTGCATTAGCAGGACGGAAGAGATCCGCATAGCTTGAGTTGAGCTCATAACCTTTGTTTACAACATTTTTGAATGCAGCAATAGCCTCGTTGTACTGCTTGTTCCAAAGATAAACCTTGCCAAGAAGTGCATAGGCAGCACCCTTTGACACCTGACCTACCTTTGTGCCTGGAGCGTTGTCGGCACAGTGAGCTGCAGCGTACTCAAGGTCGGAAATAACCTGAGCGCGTACCTGTTCCTCTGTAGAACGTGCGAGTTTCCCCTCGTATACATTTTCCTCAGTGTAGAGGGGCACTCCACCCCACAGCTGCGACATTTCAAAGTACATCAAAGCACGAATGAACTTAGCTTCGCCGACCATTTCTTTTCCACGATCGGTAGCATCGCCACCAGCTTCAACAATATTTGCAATGAAGCGATTAGCACGCTGGATAGCCTTATAGTAGTTTTGCCAAGTGTCGCGAATACGGCTACTCGATGGGCTGATATTTCCATGGGCAATATCATAGTGGTCGTAAGATGGCCACCAACCATTTGAGCACCATGCGATATCCGAACAGTTATCCCATCCGTAACGTCCGCCGTAGATCCAGTCAATGTTGAGCGTGTTGTAGACACCTACAAGCACCTGCTCAGCCTGGGTGGTATTTGTGAAGTCAACATTTACCTGATCATTAGGTAACTGATCCAAGTCGTAGCAACTCGTCATTGAGAACATTGCCACTGCACAAAGACCCAATATATATTTATTTAATGTCTTCATAGTTGTTATAAATAATAATGTATAATTAGAATTCAACATTTACACCGATAAGAGCCTGTCTCATAACTGGATACTCGAGAGTACCTGACTCTGGGTCGAGACCCTTCCAGCTTGTGAAGGTGAAGAAGTTTTCGAGAGAACCGAAGAAGCGAAGCTTCTCTACATAGAACTTACGTGTGATATGCTTTGGCAGGGTGTAACCGAGCTGGATGTTGCGGATCTTCCAGAACGAACGGTTCTTGAGCCATACTGTGTTAGCAGTGTTGTTGGCAAGAAGCGAACCTTGGTTCAGCTTTGGATATACAGAATTCTCATTGCCTGCACGCCAAGTGTTCTCAGCCATATACTTCCATACCTGGTGGTACAAGGTGATACAGTTAGACAAGTAAGCATTTGAATCACCTCCGAAGTATCCCTTATGTCCGAATGCGCCGTCCATGTAGATACCGAGGTCGATACCCTTCCAGCCAGCGGTCAGGTTGATACCGAGCAGATCGGTCGGTGTGTTGCGGCCGACGATAGTGCGGTCGCCTTTATCTGTAATCTTACCGTCACCGTCAAGGTCGAGGAACATAACGTCACCCTTTGCTTTATTAGCGTCAACTTTGTAGATAGTTTTTCCACTTGCATCCTTTTCGCTATAAATATAAGGAACGGTGAGACCCTGATATGGGTTGTAACCATCTTTGTCGGCATTACCCCTGTCGAGCAAAGCCTGTACAGCAGCAACGTCAGCATCGTTGCGGATGATTTGTGACTTATACATGTAGTATGAGCCAATCTCGTGGCCTTCCCACAGAGCAATGTTGTTAGAGAGATCCATATCGGAAGGTTCGGTTCCACGGAACTTGTCGACATTGTTCTTGTTGTGAGAGTAGTTCAGAGAAATTCCATAACGGAAGTCACCGATATGGTCGTTCCACTTCAGGTTCAACTCAATACCCTTGTTGCTTACATCGGCAAGGTTGGTTGTCATACCGCTCCAGTCACCACCTGTCCTTGGCAATGATACCCAGTAAAGAATACCTGTGGTCTTCTTGTTGTAGTACTCAATGTAACCGCTCAAGCGCTGGTTAAGCAGTGCAAAGTCAAGACCTACGTTGAATGTCTTTGTCTTTTCCCAAGTCAGATTTGGGTTAGCTGGTGAACCAGCATACAGACCACTGACATATTTATTATCTATGAAAGCACCTGCCTGTGAGAAGAGAGTGTAAGCTGCATAGTTGCCTACGGAGTTGTTACCGAGAGCACCATAACCTATGCGGAGCTTCAAGTCGTCGAAGATGCCATTGTCCTTCATGAATTCCTCTTCGCTGATACGCCAAGCGGCAGAGAATGATGGGAACCAACCCCAACGGTTGTCCTTAAGGAAACGTGAGCTACCATCACCACGGAGAGAGCCTTCCAAGTAGTACTTGTTCATCCAGTCGAACGACAGACGTGCGAAGTAAGAACGCATTGACCATGTTGACTTACCACCATTTAGGGTGATATCACCCTTAGCAGCGTCGAGCACTGAGAGGCTGAGGTCTGTCAGGTCCTTACGTGAGATCTTCTCATTTTCTGTGGTGTACATTTCCTGCGATCCACCGACCATTGCACCGATACCGAGTCTGTCCTCGAGGAAGCGGTTGTTGTAACGAGCAATGATATCGTAGTAGTTACGCTGGTTGCGATAGTTGTTCTGAGAGATATAGCTCTGACCGCCTGCCGGCGAAACGATTGTCATGTTGGCAAAGTTCCACTGCTCATGGAATACGGGGATAGCCTTATAGTTACGATCGAAATAGTCATAAACCAAGCTTGTCTCAACCTCGAATCCCTTGAATGGCATAACCTTTACGAAGAACTTAGCATTACCATTGCGTGATGTATTGTTACCACGTGTGCTATACTGGCTCTGGATTGGGTTGTTTGCACCACCGATAGATGTTGGGTCCTGAGAACCTCCGAACATACCATTGTATCTGAAGATCTGAGCTGGAGTTGTTGCATATGACCAACCTGTACCGAAGCTACCATCTTCACCACGCATGCCACCCATCTCTGCCTGGCCATAAGAACCCTTGAAGTTCATACCCATGTCGAGGTACTTGTTCACGTGAGCAGTGATGTTTGCAAGAGCATGATACTTTTCGTAACCTGCATTCTCAACAACACCTTCGTTCTTGTTGTAACCAACTGATCCGTAGAAGTCAACCTTCTCTGTACCACCCTGCATATAAACGCTGTGGTTGTGGCCAACGCCAGTTCCGAAGATCTCCTTCACCCAGTCTGTGTTCGGGTGTCCGAGAGGATCGTTAGGATTGTTGTTCCACTCGTCAATGAATCTTTGGTCATAAACAGGCTCCTGATTGTTGTTGGTGTAAGCCTCGTTCATGTAACGCATATGGTCAGCAAAGCTGCTTACAGGCTGCATTGGCTTTGTGTTAGCGCTCTGGAATGATACATATCCGTTGTAACCGATACGTACCTGACCAGCCTTACCCTTCTTAGTAGTTACGAGGATAACGCCGTTAGCAGCACGTGATCCGTAGATAGCTGCAGAAGCAGCGTCCTTCAGGACTGTAACGCTCTCGATATCGCTGGCATCAACGTCACTCATGTAACCTTCAACACCGTCGATGATGATGAGAGGAGCAGAACCTGCAGATGAGAATGTACCTGTACCGCGGATGGTGATATTCTGAGCCTCAGCACCAGGAACGTTGCCTGTGTTGATGACCTTCATACCTGCCACCTGACCAGCAAGAGCAGTACCAACGTTTGTTACAGGACGGCTTGCAGCGAGTTCGGCAACGTTAACATTAACGATCGAACCAGAAACGGCAACCTTCTTCTGTGTACCGTAACCCACGACGATAACCTCGTTGAGCTCGTTGTTCTCTTCCTGGAGAACCACGCTCATGTTACCTGTCGCACGCAGAGACTGTGTCTCGAAACCGACATAAGAAACGGTAATTGAAGCGTTACGAGGTACTGACAGCGTGAAGTTACCGTCAGCATCGGTAATCGTACCATTACTCGTGCCTTCTTCGAACACACTAACACCTACCAATGGCTCACCATTGGCATCAACAACGCGACCCTTAGCCACGCTCTGCTGCTGAACAGCCTGAACGGAAGCTGAATTGTCGGCATTCACATCGGCACAAACCTGTGTCGTACCGAGAGTCAGAAACAGAAATGCAAACCCGAAAGTGAACATCCTGTCCTTCTTGTTGCTTTTTAAATTCATGTTAAAAGATTTTATAAGTATTGATGGTAAAAAATTAATAAATCCATGCACAAAAACATGTCAACGACATTGATACTCCAATGAGGCAATGCGCTCATGGAGGCTTATGCGACTGACGGTTAATAATTGTACTTCTGGTCATCAGATTGTTATATACCTTATTTTATTTAGCCTTTATATAGTATCGGAATACTATTTAGTGATGCCTCATAAGAGAACTACACATCTGCAAATTTACAAATGTTTTTTATTCCTGCAAAAAAAACTAAAAAAAAATTAACCTATAAGTGCAAAAAAAATGTGTCCGCACACAAAAAAGCTCAAAAAGATGCCTTTTATCCTCTTCTAATATCTAAAAACAGACAGTTTTCTACATTTTTCATGTAAAGACATCTTTTATTAATTAGAAACTATGGAAAGGCATCTTTTGAGCACTCAGTGTGTAAACTTATTTCTTACACCCAAAGAAGTTTTTAATTTTCTGCAGGATACCGCATTTCTTAACCTCTTCAGCACCTTTGCCAATGAGTTCGCCTGCATCGTCGACAATGTCGTCGATTTTTTCCTTTGCAGCTTTCACGGCATCACTCTTGCTGATATCCTCTACAAGGTCACCGACTTTATCCTTTGCATCGTCGATGGCATCGGTAATCTTCTCCTTGGCAGCCTTTACCTTCTCGCTGCTGTTGAAGTTATCAACAAGATCGTCAACTTTTTCCTTTACATCGCCAATCACTTCGCCAACTTTCTCCTTGGCAGCCTTTACCGACTCGTTTTCGTTGAGGTCGTTGATGAAGTCGTCGACCTTTCCTTTCACATCGTCGATAACCTTCTCTACTTCCGACTTTGCCTCTTCAGCAGCTGGCTCTGGTTCGGGAGCAGCAACAGGCTCGGATTCTACTACCGGTTCTGGCTCTGGAGCAGCAACTGGCTCTACCACTGGTTCTGGTTCGGGAGCCACTACCGGCTCTGGTTCGGGAGCCTGTGGCTCTACTTGTGGTTCTACAGCTTCGGGAGCTACTGCGGGCTCCTCGATGGGATTCTGAACATCTTCTGGTCTCATAATGTCACAATATAAATAAAATAATATGCCTACTCCCTTTAAAGCGGTTCGGCTTTTCTGATTCTCAATTTCTGATAGCAAATTTAGTCACAATGATTCTTAATTCCAAATTATCAAGCGATTATTTTTAGTTTTCGAGCGTTTTTTTGTAAACTTCCGCTATACTCTCATATCCTTTTTCATTTGGATGCTATCCGTCGTTGAATAATTCTTCATTTTTTCGGCAAGATATGAATCACTGCCCACTACAAAAAAGGACTAATCAACATCGCAGAAGCATTTCCAATTATTCGCAATCGAAGTCCGATCACAGTGTTTTCATAGCCCGACAACAATCATTAACGACAAAAAAATCTAAAAAACACTTGCACTTTCAACGGATGAGTATTATTTTTGCATGTCAGAAAAACAATCACGACAAAGATATGGAACACATTGAGAAAGTGATAAGCACCAGTTCGTCGGGCGAGATAAAAGCCATCAGCAGCAACTATTTCGATAAGATATTCTTCGATAAGAGCGCCGATATTGAAAGCTGTGCCGACCGCGACGAAAAATTGCGCCTGATGGTTGAACTTGCAGACTTCTGCATTGAATGCAGCGAGGAGCGCGAGGCTGTGGGCCTCTATCGCGACATGCTGCGCTTCGGAGGATGCTCGGCTTACACTCGCGACAAGTCGTCTCCCCTTGCAGGACTTGCCGTGCATGCCTACGAGGCTTTGAAGAAGCTTGCATCGAGCGATGACGAATTTGTCTGGGAGGAAAGCAGCCAAGCACTCTCGTCAGTGCGCCCGACATTCGTTGAAGAACAATGAAAAATCCCGATGAAATGGGCAAAAATTGAAAAAATAACACGCTTCTTTGCGCTCGTCATGAAATATCAACAGAGTCGCCGTCGATAGTCCGACAGCGACTCTGTTTTCTTATTTCTATCTTCCGTTATTTTTCTCTTTTCCTTATCCTCGATTTTATACTTCTTATCGCCGTATTCTTTATTCCCATTATGTCACCAATCTGCTCATCGTCATAGTGGAGGTCGTCGCACAATATGAGGAATACTATCTGCCGCGGAGTGAGCATATCGTAGCGTTGCTCCCACTCATACCACTGTCGAGGGCGCAACAATGCGAAATACTCCACCAAGCACTGCAAGTCGGCAGCAGGCACATCGGCGATACTGTCACCAGCACGCATACGCTCATATAGCTTGGTCCCAATGTGAATCTTTGCGGCCATCTTCTCTTGTCGCTCATTAATCTTGCGCTTCAGTTCTGCTATCTGGAACTCATGCTCGTCGCCGTTAATTTCAAGTCGCAATATCTCTTTACGATATTCCACAATGCGACTGGTATTCTCGCTGATGATACTATTAAACTGTCTTACCTTACGCCGATAATACCACCATCCCATGAGCAACGCCACGGCGAAAACACCTATCACCACCGACATTATTATATATAACTCCGAAGTGTAACGGCGATGATGCTCGGCATCGTAGTTTTGTATCCACAGCGCCGTCTTCTCAGCCACATCGGCGCGACGCTGCATGTCGTTGTCGACAATAGATGCGCTACGGTTCTCAGCCAGTTCACGTAACACCACATAGTGTGCGGAGTCTTCTGCCGACAACATCGACGTATCGATAGTTTCAAGAAGCAACAGAGCCGAGTCGGAGTTAATCTCAACAAGCGCCTCTGCCTGGCGCAACACCGTCTGTACATTGTCGACCTTCTCGCAGCTCATAAGCAAAATAAATGCAAGAAAGGCGTAAAGAAGCTTTCTCATAATCTTTTGACTTAATAGAATGTGAGAACAAAATTAAGCGAAAAAAAGCGACATCTCAAATATCTTAATATTTTCCAACAATTATTAAAACGTCGGAAAAAATAAAAATTAAAAAAGTGTTCTTTTGTCTTAAATATGATGTTGCAATTTGTTGCAAAGTGCCACTTTTTTCAATCGCAACAAAGTCACAAACCATTATTATTCAACTTATTGCCCTATTTCTGACTGCAACACCAAATCTAAAACTTTGCAAAAAAGCGATTGTCGTGTTTTCTCACCTTTATAACTTTGTCCGGCGAAAATCAAAAAAGCATTGAATATGAAACATCTTATTGTATTTACATTTACGATGGCTACGCTTGCCATCCACGCCCAAGTGCCTACCGACTCGCTTTCGTCGGCTCATTCCGACTCAATAGCATACAACACCGAGCTCGACGAGGTGGTGGTGAAGGCTCAGAAGCAACTCATCAAAAACGACATCGACCGTATTGGCTACGACGTCGAAGCCGACGAGGAGTCTAAAACGCAGACTGTGATGGAAATGCTGAAAAAGGTGCCACTCGTCACTGTTGACAGCGAAGAGAACATAAAAGTGAAAGGCTCGGCCAACTTCCGCATTTACCGCAATGGGCATCCCGACCCCAGCCTGACAAAGAATGCGAAGGAGATACTGAAGGCGATGCCTGCCTCTACGGTGAAAAGAATAGAGGTGATAACCGATCCCGGCGCACGCGAAGATGCGGAAGGAGTTAACGCCATTCTCAACATCGTAATGACTGATAGCAGAACCATGGACGGACTCACAGGCTCTATGACAGCCACATACAACACTCTGCAGCACCCTAACGCCAACGCATTCATAACAACACAAATAGGGAAAACAATTCTCTCCATCGACTACGGATATGGAGGGATGTCGAAACGTGAAACGGAGAACAGCATAACGGCCCAACGCAAGTTCATTCAGACAGGTAATTGTTCTACTACCGAAGGCATTGGAACAAACAAGGGCAACGTGCACTTCGCCGATATTAATGCAAGCTATGACATCGATTCGCTCAATCTGTTATCGGCATCGTTCAGCGGATACTTCTACAAACTGAACGTCGAAGGCACACGTCACCACTCCATAACCGACGCAACTGGCAATACATTAGGCAGTTATGACAACCGCTACTGGATGCCAGGGTATAGCCATCACTCGTGGAACGGACGTGCCGACTACGAACATCGCACGCATCTTGAAGGAGAGAAACTGACATTGTCGTACATGCTCGCACTGACACGGCAGAACACAACTCAAGAGGACGAATACACAAACATCGAAGGAATGACGCTCGGATATGACGGCAGTCTGTTTGACACAAACGAAAACTTCACCGAGAACACTTTTCAGGCTGACTGGATTCGGCCTATCAATCGTCACAACAAAATAGAGACAGGGGCGAAATACATCTTTCGCGACAACAGAAGTCGTTCAATACAGACATTCTATGCAAACGACAGCCCTACCCTATCTGGCGATGACATCTCGCCACAACAAAGCGACAGCGAAAATCTTCTGCGATTCAACCACGACACACAGATTGCCGCTCTATACAGCGATTATCACATCAACTACGGAAAACTGTCAGCACGAGCCGGACTAAGGTACGAGCATAGCCTGATGAGAGCAAAATATCCCGATGGCAAGGGCGAAGGATTCAAACGCCATCTCAACGACTGGGTGCCGCAGGCAAGCGTGAAACTGCAAATCGACGACGCACAGTCGCTCAAACTCAACTACACCACAAGCATCTCACGCCCAGGCATAGCGTACCTCAACCCGAAGACGGTGGTCGCTCCCGAAACGGTGGATAGGGGCAATCCCGAACTCGTCAGCTCACGACAGCAGTCGATGCAACTTATCTATATGCTTATAAAGCCACGGCTGACACTGCAACTGCTCCCATCCTATCTGTGGGGGAACGGAGGCATCGGATACGTACAATATGCCGTGGGCAACATTGCTTACCATACCTACGCGAACATTGAGCGGAAAAGGAAATTCGGAGTGGAATCGTATGTACAATGGAAACCGTTCGACAAGACAACAATCATCGGCAACTACTACATACGGAAGGAACAACTCTCCAACCACGATTTGGGCATCGAACAGTCATTGTGGGCAGCCAATTTCTACTCGATGATAACACAGACACTGCCCCTGAAAATCAGCATGTCGGTGGGGTGCTATGGGCAGATAGGGCACGAGGTAGAAGATGTCTACAGCTATTCACGACCCTGGTTCCGCTACTACGCATCGCTCCAACGCTCATTCTTGAAAGACGATCGGCTTACAGTCAGGCTCAGCACAAACATGCCTTTCAACAAATACTCTCATTATTCCACGCGCACAACGCAAGGCGATTACACCGGATTCAACGACTACACCAACCGAGGACAGATGTTTCAGGCTTCAGTAACATTCCGCTTCGGACGATTGAAAGCCAGCGTGAAAAAGACCGACACCACAATCGACAACAATGATGTGGTGGGAGGCATTACAAGAGGAAAATAACAAATCGCCAAAGCATAAGCGAAAGAAAAAAATCGTGACGTCATTACAATAAACAAAAACCGCATAGTACCTGATTCAGAAAGCAGTGTACACATCAGGTCTTAAACCGCTGAATGACGGCAAAGAGTTTTCGAGCCAATAATTTTGCTAGCAAAATTTCGAATAAAGAGGCTCTTTAATGCCAATAAAGGGCCCAGTTAATGAAAATTTTGCTAGCAAAATTTGGCGTATAGCTCATTTTGCAGGCTGATTTTTAGCATTAGGTAGTCAATAGCTCATTTTGCAGGCTGCTTTTTTCATCAGTTTTT
>CACZRN010000021.1 GCA_902783625.1 uncultured Prevotellaceae bacterium | reverse complement strand
AACACCAATCCTCCTGAGAATTCGCCGTGGAGTATCCTTGCGGTAACTCCTAACGGCAAGTTGCAATGCACTGCGGAAGTAGCCCAAATGCGTATCACTGTGCCAAAGGCAAAGACAGTGGCTGCTCTCCAGAACATCTTGACGCGTGAATTCGCGAAACTGATATCCAACATCAACGAAACAAAACTGTGGGAACGTGCCAAACCATGAGGGCACAAAAAGCGTGCCCTTAGGTACACGACCAGAAGAGATGACTGATATGAGTAAAAATTGTTTAACCACTAAAACCTAAAAAACTCACATCTCTGTATCCGGTCGTGTACGTAAAGGCACGCGTTACTCGTTGCGATATATGCAATCGGCTATAACAGCCACTTCACGTAGGCAAAATCCTGACGGTGCGGTAGCAGAGCGTTCTTCGGATACATGCGCACGGCAGCCTTGAATGCCCCACCCTCGTCAGCCTTGATTACTGTCTCGAAGGTGTAGCGGTTGCCCTCGGAACCAATCATGCGGAATGGGAATACCTCGTGGATGTGCTCCTGACCATGGATATCGGTCTCTATCGACACGAACTCAAGTCCTACGGCATCGTCAAGCCCTGCCTCGTCGATGACGATACGGATCTTATAGCTGACACCTGTCTCTACTCCCGTCACAGGCATCTCGTCTTCTACCGACACCACCTTGATGGCATCCCAGCGCTCTGCCACGGTCTCCTTCCACAGTGCTATCTCCTTGGCCTTCTTACCGTTGTCGGCAGAAAGGGTGTTGAAGCGCATTGCAAGAGGTGTGTAGAACTTTGAGTAGTAGTCGTCGAGTTGACGCTTCATGGTGTAGTGAGGAGCGATGGTAGCGATAGAATTCTTTATCACCTGTATCCACTCGTAGCTGTAGCCGTCTTTATCTTTATTATAATATAAAGGTATAATCTCGTTCTCGAGGAGTCCGTAGATTGTGGCGGCGTCAAGCTGATCCTGATACGTCTGGTTCTCGTATGTACGCTTCTCGGTGAGTGCCCATCCTGCTCCGGGACGATATCCCTCGAGCCACCAGCCGTCTAACACGCTGAGATTGACAACACCGTTCATCTCTGCCTTCTCGCCACTGGTACCCGATGCCTCGAGAGGACGTGTCGGGGTGTTCATCCAGATATCAACACCCGAGACAAGACGGCGTGCGAGACGCATGTCATAGTCTTCGAGGAAGATAATCTTGCCGAGGAACTCCGGACGCTGGCTAATCTCGTAGATGCGCTTGATGAGTCCCTGCCCTGCGCCATCTGCCGGATGTGCCTTACCAGAGAAGAGGAACTGCACGGGGCGCTCAGGATCGTTGACGATGCGTGAGAGACGCTCTATGTCGGTGAAGAGCAGATGTGCACGCTTGTATGTGGCAAAGCGACGGCAGAAGCCAATCATCAGTGCATTGGGGTTGATTTTGTGAAGCAACGACACCACGCGCGATGGATCACCCTGATTCTTCAGCCATGCCTCACTGAACTTCTCGCGGATGTATTCGGTGAGCTTCTTCTTCAATGCCATGCGTGTTGCCCATATCTCTTCATCGGGAACCTCGTAGATGGCATGCCATATCTGCTCGTTGCTCTGGTCAGACATGTGCTTTGCATCGAAATACTTTGCATATAGCTTACGCCACTCGGTAGCTGTCCATGTGGGCATGTGTACGCCATTGGTGACGTAGCCGACATGATTCTCCTCTGGATAATAGCCTTTCCAGATAGGTGCGAACATCTTCTGCGATACCCATCCGTGGAGCTTGCTGACACCGTTCACCTCCTGACATGTGTTGATGGCGAAGGTGCTCATTGAGAATTTCTCCTGATGATCGTCGGGATTGGTGCGTCCCATGCCGATGAACTCATCCCATGTGATGCCCAGACGCGATGGATATCCACCCATGTACTTACCAAACAGTCCCTCGTCGAAATAGTCGTGACCTGCAGGTACCGGGGTATGACATGTGTAAAGTCCTGATGCACGCACCAGTTCGAGTGCCTCGTTGAAGGTACACCCCTCGTCGATATAATCGCAAAGACGTTGCAGATTGCACAGGGCAGCATGTCCCTCGTTGCAATGATAGATAGTCTTCTTGATGCCGAGTTTCTTAAGCATCAGCATGCCACCGATGCCAAGCAGTATCTCCTGCTTCAGACGATTCTCCCAGTCACCGCCGTAAAGGGTGTGAGTGATTGGGCGGTCAAATTCAGAGTTGAAGTCGTTATCAGTATCGAGCAGATAGAGAGGAATACGTCCTACATTCACACGCCACACGGTTGCATAGACGTGGTAGTTCATATAAGGCACCTCGATAATCAACGGATTACCATCCTCGCCATAGACATGCTCGATTGGCAGCGAGTTGAAGTTCTGTGCCTCATAGTTGGCAATCTGCTGACCATCCATGCTCAGGCTCTGACGGAAATAGCCATACTTATAGAGGAATCCCACGCCACACATATCGACATTGCTGTCGGATGCCTCTTTCATGTAGTCACCGGCAAGCATACCAAGACCACCGGAGTAGATTTTCAACACATGGCTAAGTCCATACTCCATGCTGAAATAGGCTACCGACGGACGCGATGTGTCGGGCTTTACATTCATGTATTTTGAGAAGAGACGATAGACATTGCGCACATTATCCATAATGTTCTTATCCTTCACAATCTCTTCTTTGCGTTCGTAACTGAGACGCTCGAGCAGCATCACAGGGTTGTGATCCACTTCTTCATAGAGCGTTTCATCGAGACTCTTCCATAACTCGCGGGCTTCGTAGTTCCATGCCCACCACATATTATGAGCCAGTTCATCAAGGCACTTCAACTCCTCGGGGAGAGTTGATTTAACGGCAACCTCTCTCCATTGAGGTTCGTTGACATAATTGGTTCTAATTTTCATTTTTTCTGTATTGTTATCTATGTGTTGTTTCTTTTTTATTTGGGATTACACTGCAGACAGCGCAATGGCATACGCCTTCAGGTAATTCTTGTAGAAGTTTTGCCATAGTGCCTTTTTCGAAAGGCGATAAGCATTATTCATACACTCTTTTATCTCGGCATCGCTCTTTTCTGAATAGCGAAGAATGCACTCTGCTATATTATCTACGAGTTCATCAGTGTTGTTGTCGCCACGATGGAGCACTTCTACCCCATCCTCAATATGTGGCTGATGACCGACCACACTCTCTGCCCATGCTCCAAACCCCGACTTGTCGGTGGTAATTGTAGGCACGTGGAAGGCTATCGACTCGAGCGGGGTGTATCCCCATGGCTCATAATACGATGCATATACACTGATATCGACAGCCGGCATCTGATCGTAGTATGATATATTGAGTATGCCGTCGTTGCCCAGCAGATAGCATGGGATGTATATTATCCTAACATTCGAGGCATTATCCATCCACAGACTATGCATCTCGCCGAGTATTCTGTCTTCATAAGTGTTGTGAAGTGTGTGCGTAATGAGCGGATCAGAAAGAGGACGTGCATCAGCAGGGGTGCCGCTTACAAGTCTGCTAAACAAATCCCCTCGTTTACCCTCAACCCATCCCGGTACTTCAACAAGTGCAACTATCTCGCGCTTGCAACGCTCAGTAAACCGCAGACGATTGACAGCCTGTATGAAGACATCAATGCCTTTGTTGCGGAACTCATTACGTCCACTTGTGGCAATGATAAGAGCATTCTCAGCAGGGCGCTTACCGGTGAGTGCCTGACAGATGTCGAAGATACGTTTTCGAGCTGCTTTGCGCTTGCTTTTCCATTCCGATACTGAAGGTATAAAGTCGGCTTCAAAACCATTGGGCAGAACCATATCAGGCTCACGATTGAGCAGCTGGCGGCACTCACGGGCTGTGATATCACTCACTGTCGTAAAGCAATGTGCCTCACGGGCAGATACTTTCTCAGCAGAGTGTTTGCTCTGCATATTTAGCTCGATTGCCATCTGATCGCCATTATACCCCTCAAAATAGTCGTAGAGCGGTTTCCCATTGCCAGCAATGCTACGCCCTATACTCGTGGCATGTGTGGTAAACACAGTAGCCACCTTTGGGCAGTGGCTCTTTACATAAAGCAATGAAAATGCCATTGTCCATTCATTAGCCTGAAACACGATGTGTTTTCTGTCAGCAAAAAAGCCACAGAGAGACTCCACTACCTTACCGACTGCCCATCCAAACATCGATGCTTCATCGTAGTCGCCATATGAGTGAAGGCTATCCACACCATATTTCTCCCACATCTCGGCATATATCTCGTCGCGATGTGAATAGTATGCAGCGAAGTCAACAAGTATTGCCACTGGGTTTCCGGGCACATTCCATCTGCCAACAATCACATTGAGCCCTTCTCTCTTTACCTGTTTTTGCCATACATCAAGCACTGAATCATCACGGGAGAAGAGAGTATTCTGATTACCTTCAAGACAAGGTCCAACGAAAATGGCATTGTCGCCAAACATGCGTGTCATGGTGGCAGCACGAGTAGAGAGGACTGTGTAAATCCCTCCAACCTTGTTGCACACCTCCCAACTGGTTTCTATTATCAAATCGGGTTGCATTCGTTTGTTCTTATATTCTTACAAATGGCAAAGGTATCCATTTAAATTTGTACACGCGTGCAAAATAAATAGAAATCTAGAGGAAACTGGTTGTTTCTTGATATAAAACAAATTACGAAATAACATACACTATCATCTCAACCAGCCATGCGATCTGAATGATGGCTACAAGAAGCAATGGCAATGAAGTGGCTGGAGACAGCGACATGAAAGGATCGGCAGCAGTCTTCCATCGACGAGACGAAAATCCACATACCATAGCAACAACAATGAGTATAATAGGCAGAATGTATGGCAATGCAATAATAAGTGGCGACGATGAGATACCTCCTGTCACGCTTAGCAACAACCGGCACATGTGCCCCTCGCTGGGAAGAATAAGGAACACAATGACTACAGCAACACACACAAGCAATGCCTGAGTAACACGACGACAAAATTCTGTACGCTTTGCAGACAAAGCTATATAGCCTGATGTATTCAACATCTTAACAGCAACCCACCACAATAATGCAATGGACACAAGCGGTGTTGATGCCGCATGTGGGAATAAGCGAAACATCCACCTGACACCCTCCTCGCTGAGCAACGATTGATAGGTACTTGTAGGCATCCATGATGTTAGCAACCAAGATATAAGTATCACGGCAACCTGCACTATGACAAGGTAAATTATTAACTGTGCTATCTTGCGTTTCATACGAACTAATGATATCCGTAAAATATCAACCGTCAACTATTTATTCTTTAATCTTTTAGTCATCCGGTCGCAAATCTGTAACATCGAGTATTCCCAATTCGATGGCTCTGACTACCAATCGAGTTGCATTCACACCCGCTGAGTGTGAGAACAACTTTTGCACAAGATCGTTTTGACGTTTCTCAAGACTCTTGACACCAAAAGGCATATTGCGTAGCGATGCTATCTGATCTTTCGTATATCCAAGTGCAAGATGTCGCAAGAAACGCTCGTCATACTCATCAATCTCGTAGTCGATGACAGCCTCGTTGCGTGATACTCTCGAGAGAACTGACTCACGGAAGCGATCAACTATAACGGATAATATCGGGCGATTGAATACCAGGCGATTACCTTGCATAGTGCTCAACACATCGTCGCGAGTGAGTAGTTCACCAGACTTCAGAATTATGCCATGACATCCAGCGTCGAGAGAGTCAACCCATAGCTTTTCATTGAGAATCTCACCAGTAAAGATGAGAACTTTAACATCAGGGAAACGCTCACGGGTATGGCGACATATTTCCACGCCAATTGTTGTGGAGCCTCCTAAGCCAAGATCGAGCAAGACGAGATCAGGCACACTTTCTTTCATCAGTCGCCAATACTCTTCTGACGATGTTGCCGTGCCTATAATCTCTGCCTCGGGAATGTCGGAGCGGATTATTCCTATAGTGCCTTTCATCTCTAAGGGCACATCTTCTACTACTATGATTTTGATTTTATCCATATTTTTTGGGGAATTATGATTTCTATTGTAAGAGTTGACGGATTGTCAGCATCACTCTCCTCTCTACGTGCATTTATGCCACATCCGCGGAAGCCAGTCCACTCTCCTATCTCACGCATGATCTGTCGGCAGATGAGGAATCTGAAATCGATTGTGTCAGAGGTGAATAGCTGTCTTGCATCAGTCTCACTCACTTTCATCTCGTCCATGATGACATCTACACGCGTATATGTGTTGTCAATCGAATGCTCTTCAATGCGAGGCTTTGTGTTGTTATTAAGCTTCGTGAGCAATTCCATCAAATAAGAGATGATATAATGATCTGGGTGAACACTCACTTGTGTCTGCCTAACTGCCTGTTGACTGAGTATTGAATACAAGTCGCGATAGTATATTGCAAGCTCACGAATCGACTCTACATCATTTTTGGAGTTCTCATTAATTAGCATCTGCAGACGTGCAGGAAAATACATTGTCTCGTGCTTGAGAGTAGAAAGACAATTATCGAGAACATTATTGCTTACATGCAGACGATTGTTTTCGAATGTCAACGATCTGACTACATCTGAACGGAGTTCAATATCGTCGTCAAGAGCACAAGACTCTTCTACCACAGTGTTAATATCCGATATCGATTGCCTAACTATATCATCGAGAGCACCATGTCCCTTCGGATTCCATATCTGTGACAATCGAGATGCCTTTTCAGATAAGTCATCATCGCTCTTAATAAGATTATTTATTTTCCCAACCCTGTCAACCATCGACTCAAGTGTCATTCGCTTGCGGTGATAGTAAATATAGAAGATGAAAACAAGAGTAATAGTAAGTATCACAAATAGAGCGATGGCGATGTTCTTATTGGCTCGCGAACGCTCTATAATCTTCACGAATGTGGGGATTGAGGTGTCTGTACTCATCTCACGGAACAATTGAGTGTAAACCTTGTTATTGTAGTTATACAAATCCCAATCGTGAAGAGCCAATGCAGCTACAGCACACTCATTGCGGATGGAGAGAATGGTATTATAGTCAAGTGAAATACCCTCTCTAAACCATTCTATCTCGGCAGGCGTATCTGAAGTATAGTTTATGCTCGACATAAAAGCCTCTTTATTGGGATATAACGAATGGATATGTTCGTTAATAATGGCTCTGCAACTGTCAGCATACACCAATGTGTTGGAATAATCGCCGACGACATTGCAATTGTATGCACTGTCGGCATAAGCATTTAGCTTGTCGTAGTGCAACATGTTATCGAAAGAAAACCCGGAAGAGAAACTGAGCAGCATCAGAATCAAACCGATAATTCTTCCACGAGGCAATCGGAATGATATACGGCTACCCTTGCCCACTTCGCTTTCCACAAGCATTTCACACACGTGGAATATCTGACTTGTTTTCTTGTATTTCTCTATTATGCCTTTACAATTAAGTAAGCCAAAACCATGACTCGACTGACTAAACGACTGCGAAGTAAGTTCCTGATCTACAATGCGTTTATGATCAAACAAGCGACTCACCTGCTCTTTACTCATACCACATCCGGTATCGGCAACCGATATCTCTATATACTTATCAGAAACTTCACTATCTACAACCACTTCACCACCGGCTGGTGTAAACTTGCGGGCATTGTCAGACAATGTGTTTATCATAAATAATGTGAGTGCCTTATCTGCTTTGACAACAGCATCCGTGGGCTTTACTATCAAATCGATACCATCTTTTTTATATGCGAACGAACTGTTTCTAATTAAGGTGAACAACTCCTCAAGCCGGAAACTCTCCACTTGCAGGTTAAACTCCCCTCTCCGCATTTCAATCCAACGCGTAAGAGAGTTATTGTAATCTGTTATCTTTGCGAAAAGTTCGCTTATATACTCACGACGCTCATCGTCATCATCTTTAAGCAATTCAATTTCACGTACAGCCCTGTCAATCAATGGTCTTAATCCCATTACATACGACACTTTGGCTCTCTGCTCAATATTAAGTTGCCGATTGTCAACTATCTTTTGCCTTAAAACATTCTCGGCATCAATAAGTTCATCTCTTGTCTCGCGTTTTTTTCTTAGTGCATTCTTGTTATCTTCAGTCCAATTCACAAGAGGTGACAATATGTCGACATCGGTATATTTCTTTCCACGACTCTTCATCTGCCGATAAACGGCTGACAGCATCAACATAACCAAAAGAGCAACTATCCCCACTGCAGCCAAGAAGCGATTAACCTGACTCGATGAACGCGTCAGTTGCTCAGCACGTGCTTCCCATTGTCTATCCTGTCGAGTATCTTCCTGTAAGTCGAGATAAATATTTCTATTGTAGTCGCTTAGTGGTTTCTCGTCAAGTGCAGAATATGTCATCGACAGTTGTTCACGGATAGAGGCTACCAAATCAGGTGCTTTAAATATAATAGTATCACGCATTAAAGCCTCATTAAGGCAATCGAGCGCATCTTCATACATTCCTTTTGCAAAATAGCATTCACCGAGGGTGCGCAATGATCCTGCCGTTTGATATACATCTCCATATTCCTCAAACAAATCGAGTGCTTGCTCTGCAAATACCCTTGCCGACAATTCTTTACCCTCACTTACCATTTGCTGTAAAGTGGCATAATTCTTTATTATCAAATCGGCATCAGCCTCATTCTCCATGTGCTCACTGATTGCCTGAAGTGAGTTAGCTTTCCAATATGGGTTGTCTGTCCTGTCAGCAACTTGATAGCATCGCAGAAGCCATTGCATTTCAGAGTTTATAATATCCTCATGCGACTCGGAATGCATCAATCCCCCGGAGCCCATATTATAGAAATAGTTGAGCAATTGAGCAGTGTCTGTCTTAAGTTCTCCGTTGGGATCAATATTGCTCATTGCCTCTTGTGCAAGGCTATCAAGTCCAACATAATAGAAATATGCCGTTTCAACAATATGCAACTCGCTCTCTCCATATACAAGTCTTTGAGCGTTATGCTCATCAAGGGAACTGCGCTCAGCTGCTATTCTGCTCAAACGATTTAAGGCACGCTCACGATATCGATAGAAATCCTTGTTGTTTGACTCGCGTTGGCAGATACGCATCTGTTGAACATCGGCAATAAGTAGCTCAACAGTGTTGCTCGTTGCTGTCTCAATGCTATCAAGCAATGCTTTTGCCCTGTCATATTCCATTCTTGCAATGCACACGAATGCCTTGTTGTTCATAGCCTCGGCACGTCCACTACCATAACTCGTACTACCCTCGAAGGCAAGGGTGGCATAGTGAAGAGTGCTGTCAAGATTGCGATAATGATAGTAATATGACGTGGCATTAAGGTCGTTTATATTAGCTGCATGTCGCTTGTCGATACACGATGAGAATGCCAAACACATCAAAGCAATGAAGACAAAGAAATGTCTCCATCGCGGAAAACGCTTCGACATACTGCTAATATTCAACATTGCAATGCAAAAATAAGAGTTTTTTAAGTAAATACACGATAAAAACAGAATTTATTTTCAAAAATTACAAAATAAAACTTTTTTGAATATCAAATTAATAAGAAAATAGTTAATTTTGCGGATAATAAAACTTCAACGAGCAAAATGGAGAAGATAAGAATTAAAGATGTGGCATTACGTGCTGGTGTCTCAGTGGGAACTGTTGACAGAGTGATCCACAACCGGCCAAATGTTTCGGAATCATCACTACGAAAAGTGAAAATGGCATTAAAGGAGATGAATTATCGCCCCAATGCCTATGCCAGTGCTTTGGCTTACAACAAGATTTATAAATTTATCATCTTGCTTCCCAAGCATGAGTCGGAGGCATATTGGAATGAGATAGAAGAAGGTGCCGAGAATGCCGTCGAAGCACGGCGTGACTTTAAGATTGATCTCGAGAAAGTCTTCTATGAGAACATCAACGAGGACTCTTTTATCAGTGCTGCCGAAGAGTGTCTTGGCAAAAATCCTGATGGTATTGTGGTAGTACCTTCGGAATTGTCATCGACAAGATATCTCACCGACAAGCTACATGAAAAATCAATTCCTTTCGTAATGCTCGACTCGTATATGCCCGACTTGCGCCCTCTGACATTCTATGGGCAAGACTCTTTCGCAAGCGGATATTTTGCAGGAAGGATGCTCATGCTTCTTGCAACAAATGAGAAGTCAGTGGCGTTGATGAGAAGAACCAAAGACGGCAAGTTGACATCAATGCAGCAGGTGAATCGCGAAGTGGGATTCAGACATTACATGCGCGACCATTTCCCAGAAGTAAGAATAGTTGATTTGGAAATACCTTTCGGTGCATCAACGAAAGAAACAGACACAATTCTGACTAACTTCTTCAACAACAATCGCGGAATACATCATTGCATCACATTGGCATCGAAGGCTCACATCGTTGGCGAATTCCTTCTGCGAACAAATCGCAGAGAGATACAGATAATGGGGTACGATGTGCTTGAGAAAAACGCAGAGTGTCTGAGGCGTGGCAGTATATCTTTCATCATCTCGCAACACGCCTTCCAACAAGGTTACTGCTCAGTTGATGCCCTATTCCAGGCAATTGTACTGAAAAAAGAGGTGGCACCTGTCAACTATATGCCGATAGAATTACTTTCAAAAGAGAATATCGACTATTACAGACGAAATCAGTTATAAACAAATGACTCACACTGGCGATATCAGCATCCGTCAAGGTCTTTTCACCTTGAGTCCGCTAATTGTATTTCTTTTGATATACATATTGGCATCTACCCTTGCCGGTGATTTTTATAAAATACCGCTCACTGTAGCCTTCCTGATTTCAAGCATCTTCGCTATCGCATTTGTTGCAAAAGGACGTATACGCGAGCGCATTGATACATTTAGCCGCGGAGCTGGCTCGAGCAGAATGATGCTGATGCTGTGGATATTCATCTTGGCCGGGGCTTTTTCAGAGACAGCAAAGAGTATCGGTGCTGTTGATGCAACAGTGAATCTTGCCTTGAACATATTACCACCGAAAATGATACTCGCTGCTATCTTTCTTGCCACATGTATCATTTCAATATCAATCGGCACAAGCGTAGGAACAATCGTGGCTCTTGTGCCAATAGCAGCAGGAATAGCACAACAGACGGGTTACGACGTGGGATTTCTGACGGCAATTGTCGTTGGAGGTGCATTCTTTGGCGATAATCTTTCGTTTATATCTGACACCACTATTGCTGCCACAAATTCGCTTGACTGCGAGATGAGTGATAAGTTCAAGGTGAATTCACACATCGTTATGCCTGCCGCAATTATCATTTTAATTGTTTACTTTATTATAGGGCAACATCATGACGCTGCAATTACAACAGAAAAATCCGACTTCGTGAAGATCATACCCTACATTGTAGTGCTGATAATGGCAATAGCGGGAACAAATGTGTTGGCTGTTCTCACATTGGGGGTATTCCTCTGTTGTTTGATTGGTGTCGTATCTGGCGAGCAGACTGTATTTCAAAGTGCAAGCAGCATGGGCGACGGCATGCTGTCGATGAGCGAACTAATAATCATAACAATGATTGCAGGAGGGTTGCTCGAGATAATAAAGCAATACGGAGGCATCGAATTCATTATCCAGAGGATGCGACGCCGCATTTCAGGCAAAAGAGGTGCCGAGTTGTCAATAGCAGGGTTGATAGCTCTCGTCAATATATGCACCGCAAACAACACCGTAGCCATAATAACCGTAGGAGACATAGCCCGACAAATAGGTAAAAACTATTCTGTTGACAAAAGAAAAATAGCAAGTATACTCGACACCGTATCTTGTTCAGTACAAGGACTTTTGCCTTATGGCGCTCAAGTATTAATGGCAGCAGGATTGGCAGGTGTCGGACCCGACAAAATCATACCCAATCTGATATACCCCATGGCTATCGGAATAGCCACAATCATAGCCATCCTCGTCAGATACCCGAAGAAATACAGTTGATATGGACATTATAAAACGAAACTTTCTGCTCACGCTGCGCTCAGGAGCCTTTAACGAATCGGTTCACTTCCATCCCATGTCGATTTACAAATGGCGCAAATTGCTTGAGATGGCAAACAACCAAGGCGTGATATCACTGAGCGTGAACGGCATACGAAACCAGCAGTACGACGCGGAGTCGCGTATCCCACAGAAGATATTGCAAGGCATATCGCAACTGGCAATCAATCATAACACTTCGGCAATCACCGCCGAAGATATAGGACAAAATCATTTGAGCGGCACCCTAAAGAATAAGATAGAGAACATACGCGAGGAAGAACTCCACTCTATAGACACATCGCCAGAGACGCTTCAAATGCTGTACATAATAGTCGGTGTAGCCACAATCATTCTTGCCTCCGATAGCTTCATTCATGCATTGGTGGAGATGGGCAAGTATCTTCGCACCAAAGGCGACAAAGTCGATTTCGTCAAACTCGAAGACTGGCTTAACGAGTTGTCACTCAACGGGATGGCAAGCCTTGAAGCCACCTTGCTTATCACTGCGTTCAACTTCTCGGAAGATGAGCTGCCATTCATGAAGAAAAAGGCCGACGGGGCTCAGAAGATTATCAACCAGTCGCTTGAGACGACAAGTGCGACAGAAGACACATGGCATTTCAAAGAAGTGGGTGTCGGAGTTTATGCTGGCAACACCACTGCTATGCGCAACAAACTCGGGCGCTCACTGCGATATGCGAAGTATGCTCCCTTGACAGTTGTGCGCGATCTTGGGGCCACGATAGTTAAAAGCCTCAAGGAGATTGAAGAGTAAGAAGAATGGCACTTTCGTGCTATATGAATTTATCATTCTTAATAAAGAGCCTCTTTAATGGCAATAAAGAGGCTTTTATGTCGCGATTAATGGGCTCTTTATTGACGGTTAAGAGGCTCTTTAATAACTCACTGCAACCCAATCACTTATTATTAAATATTGTCAAATTAGAGTTTGACATTGTTTTTCTTTCGATTTTTTTTGTAACTTTGCAGTCATGAAAAGATTTCTGACTACAATATATACACTTTTATTACTTTTACCCCTCTCTGCTCAGTCGTTCTTCTACGAGCAGTGTGAGGATACATGCTCGCATATTCACGGGATAGACATCAGTCACTATCAGGGAGAGGTGTTCTGGGAAACCATCGGCGAGAACACCAAGCTGGCATATGTTTACATGAAAGCAACCGAGGGAGGTGACAACATCGACTCGAAGTATGCCGAAAACATATTCTTTGCAAGGAAATATGGACTTAAAGTGGGTTCGTATCACTTCTTTCGCCCAAAGACAGACTTGCAGACACAACTCGACAACTTTATGACTCAATGCCGACCTGCTGACCAAGATCTCATACCAATGATTGACGTTGAGACACGTAGCGGGTTGTCACCAGAAGTGTTTTGCGACTCATTGATAAAATTCCTCAATCTAATCGAGAAGGCTTACGGACAGAAACCTATCATTTATACCGGGGCTAATTTCTACGATCATTATCTCACGGGACTTATAGACGCTTACCCGCTCATGATTGCTCAATACACTGAGTATGAGCCTTCGCTCTCTGATGGGCGCGACATAACTATGTGGCAGTATACATCGAAAGGATACATTGATGGGATAAACGGATATGTTGACAAAAGCAGATTCATGGGACATCACACAATGAGGGAATTGAGATTCAAGAAGAAAGAACGAAAAGACCCATCGAATGTAGAGGAGTACCCATTTTAATTCCTCAAAAACATCAATTTTTATTTCTAACACCATTGTAAACGTTAAGTAAATACTATGTATTCTCACTTGACGCATGCCTGTGTTTTCCTTAAATAAACCTAAATAACCGCCGTTATTAAGAAATAATTTTCCTCACATCATTTATTTTTTGTAATTTTGCACATTAATTATAAATATAATTATACATCGTTCAAAAAAACAACTATGAGTAGACAGACAGAGAAAATAAAAGAACTTGTCGAAAAAAGAGTGCAAGCTCGCCTTGGTGGCGGAGAAAAAGCTATCGAGAAGCAACATCAACGTGGCAAATATACTGCACGTGAGCGAATTGAGATGCTTGTCGACGAGGGTTCTTTTGAAGAATACGATATGTTCAAGCTTCATCGATGCCACAATTTCGGAATGGAGAAGAAACAATATTATGGCGATGGAGTTGTTTGTGGAAGTGCAACCATCGACGGACGCCTGGTATATGTATCTGCACAGGACTTCACCGTCAATGGTGGTTCACTCTCTGAGACAATGTCACAGAAGATTTGCAAGGTGATGGATATGGCTATGCAGAACGGTGCTCCTATGATTTGCATGAACGACTCTGGAGGTGCACGCATTCAAGAAGGTATCTGCTCTCTTGCCGGATATGGCGAAATCTTTGAACGCAATATCCTTGCATCGGGTGTCATTCCACAGATAAGCGGCATCTTCGGCCCATGTGCCGGGGGCGCTGTCTACTCCCCTGCCCTCACCGATTTTATTCTTATGATGGAGAATACCAGCTACATGTTCCTCACAGGTCCGAAAGTGGTGAAGACCGTTACGGGTGAAGATGTCGACTCTGAGCAACTGGGAGGTGCTTCTGTGCATGCTTCAAAGAGTGGCGTGACTCATTTCACCGCAAAAACCGAAGAAGAGGCAATGGCAATGATTCGCCAACTGCTGAGCTATATTCCGAGCAACAATATGGAAGAGGCACCTCGGATCGAATGTAATGACCCCATCGACAGAAAGGCTGACCTCCTGAATGACATTCTTCCTGACGACCCCAACAAGGCATATGACATGTATAAGGTAATTCAAGCAATTACCGACAATGGCGAGTTTTTCGAGGTACAACCAAAGTTTGCAAAGAATATAATCACAGGATTTGCCCACTTTAACGGGCAGAGCGTTGGAATTGTTGCAAACCAACCCGCATGTTATGCTGGTGTGCTTGACACAAATGCTAGTCGTAAAGGTGCACGCTTTGTTCGCTTCTGTGATGCCTTCAACATTCCTATCGTTTCATTAGTCGATGTACCGGGATTCTTACCTGGAACAGGACAGGAGTACAATGCTGTGATACTTCATGGAGCACAATTGCTGTTTGCATATGGCGAGGCAACAGTGCCCAAGATAACCATCACACTCCGCAAGAGCTATGGTGGAAGCCATATAGTGATGGGATGCAAGCAACTGCGTGCCGACCTTAACTTTGCTTGGCCGACATCAGAAATTGCCGTTATGGGCGCAAGTGGTGCTGTGGCAGTGTTAGCAGCTAAAGAAGCAAAGATGAAGAAAGAGGCTGGTGAGGATGTTGCCGCATTCTTGGCAGAGAAAGAAGCTGAATACACTGAATTGTTTGCAAATCCCTATCAGGCTGCGCAATATGGTTATATCGATGATGTGATTGAGCCTCGTAACACAAGATTCCGCATTTGTCGTGGACTTGCGCAATTGCGTACTAAGCGTCAGTCGTTGCCTGCTAAGAAACATGGATGCATGCCGATGTAAAAACATAATATCTAGTGAAATGAATAAGAATATTATTGCCGCCATATCGCTTGCATTGCACGAGTATCGTGGAAACAATGTGCACGACAAAGAAACCGACGTGATAACTATAAAGGAAAAACATACACTGTGGAATGCTAAATTTCTATCAGTCACACCAAAACCGTAAGAAGAGTTATGAAAACATATAAATATATTATTGAAGGCGAAGAATACAACGTCGAGATAGCAGAAATCAAAGACAATATTGCCAATGTTGTAGTCAACGGCGAAGCATATACCGTTGAAATGGAACAAGAGAAGGAGCCTGAGAAGAAAAAGGTTGTACTCGGTCAGCCTGCTCCACAAGCTGCTGAAGAAACACCGGCAGCAACTAATGTCAACACCTCTGCCGCTGTAAAAGCGCCGCTGCCAGGAGTGATAACAGAAATCGTTGTGGCTGTTGGCGACGAGGTGAAGGAAGGCGACACATTGCTCGTACTCGAAGCAATGAAGATGGCAAACAACATCGAAGCTGAAAAGAGTGGAAAGGTGACAGCAATACTCGTCAAACAGGGAGAGAATGTAATGGAAGACGCCCCACTTGTAGTCATAGAATAAGAAATCGCAAGAGATAGTGTGAATAAACGACAATAGATAATACTCAAAATAAACAAAATGATCAAAGTCTTATATATAAACCAGGAGATGATTCCATATGTTCCTGAAACAGATTTAGCAATCATGGGAAAAGAACTTCCGCAAAAGATGCAGGAGGCTGGATTTGAGGTAAGAACATTTATGCCGAAATGGGGAAATATCAACGAGCGCAGAGGACAGCTACATGAGGTAATACGTTTGTCGGGCATGAACATTATCATCGATGAAACCGACCACCCACTGATTATCAAAGTGGCATCAATACCTATGACTCGCATTCAGGTGTTCTTCATCGACAACGAAGATCATTTCAGCAACCGTCACACCACCGTTGACGAACTGGGAATTGAGTATCCCGACAATGGTGAACGTGCAATATTCTTTGCCCGTGGCGTGCTTGAGACTGTGAAGAAGATGCGGTGGATACCCGACATAATCCATTGTCAGGGATGGATGGGCGCCGTCATACCGCTCTATGTCAAGACCGCCTACCGCGACGAGCCGGCTTTCGCAAATGTGAAAGTAGTGACATCGCTCTTCGCAAATCAGCTGAAATGCGATCTTGGAGAAAAATTCAAGCGATGTGTAGAATACCGAGACGTCGATGCTAAGCTACTCGAGCCATATAAGGAGCGGTTCGACTTCGTTGAGCTCGGAAAGCTCGCCATCGACTATAGCGATGCCATTGCCGAGGCAGGACCCGACATCAACAGCGAGCTGCACCAATATGCCATCGCAAAGGGAATACCGATGATTGAATATCCCGGCGAAGACTACGCACAACACTACATCGATTTATACAATAAACTCTGAGACATAACGCAAATGTCGTTAATGTTATAAAACATAAAGAGGAAATGAAAATATACAGATACATCGCCTTTCTTGCCGCAGCTGTCATCATCATATCGTGTGACGATAACACAAGCTCTATCGGTACTATACTCACCGACAACAAAGACAATCTCGAGGTGACCACCGACTCGTTCGTCGTCGCCACACGTTCGATTGCAAGCGACTCAGTGCTCTCACGCAGTACTACAGCTTATCTTGGTAAGGTACGCGACCCAGAGACAGGGGCTTACATTACAGGCGATTATATGACTCAGTTCCACATATTCGAGAACTACACTTTCCCTGACCGCGACAAGATGAGAAGTATTATCGACGGAGAGATTGTTGCAGACTCATGCGAAATTAATCTCTATTATGAGAACACCTCGTATGGAGACTCTCTGGCAGCAATGAAACTCACCATGTATGAGATGGCCACTCCAATGGAGGAGTCGCAATTCTACTACTCCAACTACAACCCGATGGAAAAGGGACTCATACGCACAGAGAACGGTATCGCGAAGGAAAGAGCATATACACTGAAGAATATGAATCTCTCAGACGATGAGCGGGCAAAGGCGACAACACGGAGCATACGCATAAAGCTCAACGATCCATATACAAGCAGCGATGGGAAGACATACAACAACTACGGCTCGTATATCATCGACAAATACTACCAAGACGCCGCCAATTACCGCAATTCATACACATTCACCCACAACGTAGTGCCGGGGTTCTATTTCAAGACCACTAACGGACTCGGCTCAATGGCTGATATATACATGACTCAGCTTGCTGTATATTTCCGTTACCTGCATAGTGACACGGTTGCAGTGGGCACCGCAGCTTTCTCCGGCACAGAAGAGGTGTTGCAAACCACCACATTTATCAATGACGAAGGGTCTGTGACACGTCTCGTCGATGACCACACATGCACATATCTAAAGACACCTGCGGGCATTTTCACTGAGGCTACACTCCCCATCGACGAAATGCTGCGCGGACATGAGAGCGATACCATCAATACAGCGAAGATCGTATTCCGCCGCATCAACAACATCACCGATAGCCCCTACGCTCTCGGGCCGCCGACAACACTCCTCATGGTGCCGAAGAGCAGGATGCACTCCTTCTTCGAGAAGCACGAAGTGGCAGACTCAAAGACCACGTTCATAGCGACACTCTCGACAAGCCAGAACAGCTACACGTTCAACAACATAAGCACCCTGATAAAAGACCTTTACAGCCGCCGCGGCACTGAAGACTGGAATAAAGTTGTGCTTATCCCCGTTGTTACAACCTATAACGCCCAAAACGAGTTGACAAAGGTGGTTCACGATATGTCGCTAAAGAGCACACGACTCATCGGCGGCAGCGAGAACGCTAACGGCGACATAAAGATAAGCGTCGTTTACAGCAAATTCAATTGACGTATGGCAGACAACTATCTTGAGCGTAAACGCTTGGAATATGAAGAGCGCAAAAAGAAATGGCTCGCAAAGAAAGGCAAGCGCACCTCCTTAAAAGCGAAGCCTACGTCTAATCCTCAGGAAGACTAATGATGAAACAGAAAAAGCATTGCAGCAAGAGATATTTCCGCTGCAATGCTTTTTTTATGAAATCGAAAAACATATTGCTTCAGATAAAGAGGCTTTCTAACGCCATTAAAGAGGCTCTTTATTGGCATTAAACGGGCTCTTTAGTGCGACATAAGAGGCTCTTAAATAAACCATTGAAAATCATGAGGTTAAGAAGGCAAATCGAAACTACTACAAATACTCGTCATTCCTCGCGAAGCATATCGAGCGTTTGAATCACATTTTTAGTAGTGATAAGGAGGTTTCTCATTTCATCATAGTGCACACCAGAATATATTATAACCATTTCATCGAACTCGTAGCTCATTCTGTGACGATTATCTAGTTCCATCTCCTCAGCACCGTCGGCAGTGATAACCCTAACTTTGCGCAATTCACTCGGACGCCCCTCTACCTCTATCCTACCCGCATCGCCCTGTATGTAAGCATAGCTTGGGCTGTCGGAGTCTTTAGCACCAATACATGAAGCGACGAGTGAGGGATAGTTGAGTACTGCCACGCCTGAAGTATCAATTCCATTATAACCACGCCGAGCAAAATACTTCGTCGATGTAGGCATACCGAAAAGCCCGACGACAAGACTGATATTATAGATATTGATATCCAAGAGTGAACCACCCTCGAGCTCTGTAGAGAATGCTGGGGCCACATCACCGCGGAGATATCTGTCGTAGCGGCTCGAACGCTGTGAATAGTTGGCATGTGCAAGACATGGCTTCCCAATACGACTAAGAGCTTTCTGCATGAACTTGAAAGTGGGCGTATGATAAAGTGTCGTGGCATCAAAGAGATATAGTTTGCGCCTGATAGCCATATCTATTAATGACTCGGCGTCGCGTAGGTTTGTCGTGAATGGCTTTTCCAGAATGACATTCTTGTTGCCGGCAAGCGCCTTCCGCGCATATTCATAATGGGCAGAGTTGACTACCGCGACATAGACAAAGTTGATGTCATCGGAGGCAACCATCGCATCGTAATCGACATACACCTTATTTATATTATATTTACGCGCGAGAAGAGTCGCCTTATCCTTGTTGTTGACAGCACATATGCCAGCCAACTGGATATACCCGTTTGCTTTCAAAACTGGCAAAGCCTCTTCAACTATTTTTCCGGTTCCTATGATACCTAATTTCATCTGTTGGGAATTGAAATAAAACACTAATGAATAACCGTAATTTTGGCGAACTTTAGCAACAGCTGCTTTGTGCCGGCATTATCGAACTCAACCGTAGCCTTGGCATTTTCGCCACGCCCTTCAAGATTGGTGATGGTACCTACCCCAAATCGCATATGCGATATGCGAGTACCTATTTTCAGGTCACCGTCGTATGAATTGTCGGTTGCACCTTTTGATTCCCTTGGGATAATCGTCATGCGGTTGCTCCTCATTCTTGTGTTTTCGATTAAATTTGATGATGAACGCAAGGGTAAATGTACAGGACGCCTTTGTATGCTTCTCGAATCAGGATTATAGTCTGATGCGAAAGAATCGCCATACTTGCTGACGTACTGGATTGAGATATCTTTCAAGAATCGCGACGGGCGTTCATATTCCATCATGCCATAACGCCATCGCTTCTGACTCCAAGTAAGGAAACATTTGCGTTCAGCGCGGGTAATGGCGACATAAAGCAGGCGGCGCTCTTCCTCTAAACGTGCCAATGATGTCAACGATTTCTGTCCAGGAAACAGATTCTCCTCAAGTCCGACAACAAAAACCGTATCGTATTCAAGTCCTTTTGCCGAATGGATTGTCATGAGCGTAACCTTATTGTCGCTGCTATCATCATTGTCAGCATCAGTCATAAGCGATACCAACTGAAGGTAATCTATCAGTAATGCATGCTCTTCTTCGCCCTGTTCTCTCCTATCTGCAACGAAGTCGGACAAACCATTAATGAGTTGCTCAACATTTTCTTGTCGCGATACATCGTCAGGGTCAGTGCCAGAATAAATCTCTGCCGACACACCGCTTTTCATGATTATCTCCTTACCAAGTTCGAAAGCATCAACAGTTTCTGTCTGCTCAATGAAACCAGCAATGAGATTACGGAAGTTAATAAGCTTGGTTATTGTACCTTTATTTACATCCACGCTGCCAGTTTCAATGTCGCATATAACATTCCAAAGGCTGGTATTTGCTGCTCTTGCCCTATCTATAATCTTAGAGATGGTTGTATCACCTATTCCACGTGTCGGATAATTGATTATCCTCTTTAATGCCTCTTCATCGTCGGGATTACAAACAAGCTTGAAATATGCAACGATATCCTTTATCTCCTTGCGTTGGTAAAAACTCAGTCCGCCATAGATGCGATAAGGAATATTCTGTGCCCTAAGTTCATCTTCGAACAACCGACTCTGGGCATTGGTGCGATATAGTATTGCAATGTTCTTATATTCAACACTATCGTGTCGTGTGGCTTTCTTTATCTCCTTGCACACAATAGCCACTTCCTCTTTGTCGGAGCATGCCTCTACGATGTCAACCAACTCACCGTCGGCCTTGTCACTATATACGTCTTTATCAATCTGGTTTTTATTATGCTTCATCAAACTGTTGGCAGCAGCGACGATCATCTTGGTTGAACGATAGTTGCGCTCAAGTTTAAACAGCTTGCAGTCATCGAAAAGCGACCTGAATTTCAAGATATTGTCAATTCTTGCACCACGAAAAGCATAAATGCTTTGATAATCATCACCCACTGCGCACACATAGCCATTTTTTCCCGACAATATATAAACTATCTGCTGTTGCACATAGTTAGTGTCTTGATACTCATCGATAAGGATATACCTATACTTATCGGAATACTGTTTGCGGATTTCATCGTTGTCTCTGAATAGGTGGTATGCTTTCAAAAGCAGGTCATCAAAGTCCATTGCATTGGCTTGACGAAGCCTTGCCTCGTATAGATGATATATTTCGCCTATCTTACCCAAGTCGTATTCATTATCCATATCCACCTCACTGAGATTGGTGCTGTACGAATCAGCATCTATGCAGTTGTTCTTTGCCATCGATATAACACTATGAATCACAGCGGGTTTGTATTTCTTTTCATCAAGCGACATCTCTTTTATTATCGCCTTCAGCAGTGAGCGCGAGTCTGATTCGTCGTAAATTGTGTAGTTGCTTTTATATCCGACATACGAAGCCTCTCGGCGTAACACAGATGCCATCAACGAATGGAATGTTCCCATATTCAATCCCTTGGCATTCTTGTCGCCGACAAGAACTTTTATCCTCGCCTCCATTTCACGAGCTGCTTTGTTGGTAAACGTCAGAGCAAGGATATTCCAAGGCTTCCAACCATTGAAAAGCAAATATGCAATCTTATGAGTGAGCACACGAGTCTTACCTGCCCCGGCACCTGCAATAACAAGTTGTGGACCATCGCAATACTCAACAGCCATCCGTTGGCTGTCGTTTAGATTGGATAATATATTTTCAGAGTTTATTGACATTGCACATTATTTACTATATACTCCCCCAACAACAGTCTTGGGATTATATTTCTCACCTTTCTTCGGAAAGCTAGGTATGAATTTCATCTGTGTCATAATCTGTCTTTGGCGTTTTAGAATGTAAGCACTTGGCTGCGAACTGTCGAAACGAATCGGGTTTGGCAACGTTGCTGCAATCAAAGCACATTCCGATCTAGACAACCCATCTGCTGTTATACCGAAATGCTGTCGAGCAACAGCCTCAATGCCATAGATGCCTTCACCCATCTCTATGGAATTGAGATACACTTCCATTATACGGTATTTCCCCCAAATCGCTTCTATCAAGACAGTGAAATATGCCTCAAGACCTTTTCTCAACCATGAGCGACCATTCCAAAGAAAAACATTCTTGGCTGTCTGCTGACTAATTGTACTTGCACCATATCTATTGTTACCAGCCTTCTGATTACGCTCCACAGCTTTCTTTATAGCATCCACATCGAATCCATTATGCAAAAGGAAACGCTGATCTTCACTTGCCATAACAGCGACAGGAGCCGATTTCGACATTTTATCAAGCGAAACCCAATTATGATGCCAGCCTATTTTTCCAGATTCAACGCAGCGTTTTACCATTAAAGGCGTGATATACACCGGCAAGAAACGGTATATAACGACAATAGACAATGTAGATCCAAAGAACAGAATCAACAACCAGATTATGAATTTCTTTACAAATCTCAAACCATTTATATTATAAACAAGGGCGCACTTCAAAAATGCGCCCTTGTCTGTTACTAATCAAGTTGGCTCAAATTACTGCAGTGTACCAGCATTCGCAGCCTCAATCATTGCAGGACTTGCATACATATAAACCTCCACACGGCGGTTCTGCTGCTTGCCTGCCTTTGTGCTGTTGTCAGCAACAGGCTCTGAGCTACCCTTACCAACAGTATTCTTAATCTGTGCTGCAGATACACCACAGCTCTTTAGATAATTGGAAACACTGTTTGCACGATTGTTACTTAGAGGAATGTTGATGTTGTCGTTACCTGATGAGTCGGTATGTCCATATACATCTACATAGCAATCGGTATTATTCTTTAGCACTTCGGCAAACTTTGCAAGTTCTGCCTTAGAATTAGCATTAAGATCATACTTGTTTGTAGCGAAAAGAATACCACTGTCGAATGTAACTTTAACAGCAGCAAGACCATTAGCATCAGTTACCTGCTCCACAGAAGCATTCTGAACCTGAGCAGCTGCCTCAGCTGCAACCTTATCCATATGTCTTCCAATCAAAGCACCTGTTCCTGCACCAACAGCACCACCAATGGCAGCACCAATTGCTGTAGCTTCTGAGTCCTTACCGATGATATTACCAATAATACCACCCAATACAGCTCCACCGCCAGCACCAATCCAAGAACCTGAACCAGCCTTGGTTGAGCAACTCATAATTGTCAACACACACATTGACAATGTCAAAAATTTAAACTTCTTCATACCTATTAAATTAGTGAAAATAAATATATCCAAGTCAATATATTGCAAAGTTATATGTTTTTTTTAAAAATAACAATAAAGTTGTCTATATTTTTTACTAATTTTGCATCGTTTTCAATAAACATATACTTTATTTCAGCATAATATCAAATAAAAATCAGATATGGCAAAAGAATTAAAAGAACTAACAAAACGTTCAGAGAACTATAGCCAGTGGTATAACGACTTAGTTGTAAAAGCCGATCTTGCAGAGCAGTCGGCAGTTAGAGGATGTATGGTCATAAAGCCTTATGGCTATGCTATTTGGGAGAAGATGCAACATCAACTCGACTTGATGTTTAAGGAGACAGGTGCACAGAATGCCTACTTCCCACTCCTAATACCGAAATCGTTCCTTTCCCGCGAGGCAGAGCATGTGGAAGGATTTGCTAAAGAGTGTGCCGTGGTAACTCACTATCGCCTTAGAGCAAAAGACGACAAAAGCGGTGTAGAGGTTGATCCTGCTGCAAAGCTTGAAGAAGAACTCATCATACGTCCAACATCAGAAACGATTATATGGAACACATATAAAAACTGGATTAACTCATGGCGCGATCTGCCTTTGATGTGCAACCAGTGGTGTAACGTAATGCGTTGGGAGATGCGCACACGTCCATTCCTACGTACAAGTGAGTTCCTATGGCAAGAGGGGCACACCGCACATGCCACCCGTGAGGAAGCTGAAGAGGAAGCACGCAAGATGCTTGGCGTATATGCAAAATTTGCAGAAGAATGGATGGCTGTACCTGTTGTTCAAGGTGTGAAGAGTGAAACGGAACGCTTCGCCGGCGCACTCGACACTTACACCATCGAGGCTATGATGCAAGATGGCAAAGCACTGCAAAGCGGAACAAGTCATTTCCTCGGTCAGAACTTTGCTAAGGCTTTCGAGGTGACATATCTAAACAAGGACAACCGTCCTGAATATGTATGGGCTACATCATGGGGTGTCTCAACACGACTCATCGGTGCGCTCATCATGACTCACTCCGACGATAACGGTCTAGTACTTCCTCCACGTCTTGCTCCTATTCAGGTGGTAATAGTGCCTATCACAAAGGGTGATGATCAGCTGAAAGCTATCACCGAGAAACTCACTCCTATCATCAACAATCTTAGAGAGCGTGGCATTAGCGTGAAATACGACGATGCCGACAACAAACGTCCTGGGTTTAAGTTCGCAGATTATGAACTTAAGGGTGTGCCAGTTCGCCTTGTGATGGGTGGACGCGATCTTGAATCGGGTACTATAGAGGTGATGCGTCGCGACACTCTCGAGAAGGAGACCGTATCACTTGAAGGCATTGAGGAGTATGTGGAGAACCTCCTTGTTGACATACAGAAGAATATATTCGAGAAAGCACGTGCTTGGCGTGACAAACGAATTTATGAGTGTGACAACTACGATGAGTTCAAGTCTCGCGTAAAAGATGGAGGATTCTTCCTCTGCCATTGGGATGGCACCGCTGAAACCGAGGCAAAGATTAAGGAAGAAACTCAGGCAACAATACGCTGCGTGCCATTCGGTATTGAACAGACACCAGGTGTTGACATGGTTAGCGGCAAGCCTGCAAAATGCAGAGTGATTATTGCACGAAGCTATTAAATACGGATTTACATGTCAATGGATTAACATATTAAAATATGTCTGACTCCTTGACATCACATAATCCTTGAACTCCTAATAAACAGTAAACTATTTATGGATTGGTTAATAACTCTTTTCACCGACACCTCATCAATTGCGCACATCGTAGTATTGTATTCGATCGTCATCGCAATTGGTGTGTTGCTGGGTAAGATTAAGATTTTCGGAATATCATTAGGTGTTACCTTTGTGCTCTTTGCAGGTATTCTTGCAGGTCACATCGGCTTTACCGCTCCTGTTGATATACTCTCATTCATTCAAGACTTCGGACTTATCCTCTTTGTCTTTTGCATTGGACTTCAGGTAGGACCTGGATTCTTCGAGAGTTTCCAACATGGTGGCGTCACTCTTAACTTGATTTCCACATGTGCAATTGTGCTTAACATAGCCATCATGTTCGCATGCTACTATCTCTTCTTCGACACATCTGATCACGATAGTCTGCCCATGCTCGTAGGTACATTATATGGTGCCGTGACCAACACCCCTGGTCTTGGAGCAGCAACGGAGGCTCTGAACTACATCTCCGACACGTTCAGCAACGGCATACCATCTATTGCATCGGGCTATGCATGTGCCTATCCTCTCGGCGTTGTGGGCATTATTCTTGCGATGATAGTCATAAGAGTCATTACAAAGACTGACACTAAGAAAGAAGAAGAGCAACTGGAGGCTGCTGAAGCCGCAAATCCACACGCAAAACCTCATCGCATGCACCTGCGTGTAACAAACAAATTCCTTGCAGGACGCAATCTGATGCAGATTTCAGAGTTCCTCAATCGCGACATTGTCTGCTCACGCTATCTACATGACGGCGTTGTGAGCATTCCAAATCGCAATACAGTTTTCGCCGTTGGCGACGAGTTGCTTATCGTCTGTGCCGAAGCCGATGCCGAGGCTATACAAGCATTTATCGGCCCTGAGATAGATACCCCTTGGACTGCCGAGAACGAGAATCAACCGATGGTATCGCGGAGAATAGTCGTCACGCGTTCCAGAATGAACGGCAAGACACTGGGTAAGATGCATTTCTCAAGTGTCTATGGCGTGAACGTCACACGCATTACCCGTCAGGGAATCGATATCTTTGCATCGCGAAACCACCACTTCCACGTAGGTGATAAGATAATGGTAGTAGGCCCGGAAGAAAATGTAAACCGTGTTGCCGAAATGATGGGCAACTCTGTTAACAGACTTAACGCCCCAAACATAGCCACCATTTTCATAGGTATCATCATCGGTATCATCTTTGGATGCATTCCCTTCACAATCCCCGGCATGCCAGTACCACTGCGTCTAGGACTTGCTGGCGGTCCGCTTGTAATAGCCATTCTTATAGGGCGTTATGGTTACAGGATAAAACTTGTCACCTATACCACCACTAGCGCAAACATGATGCTACGCGAAATAGGACTCGTTTTGTTCCTTGCAAGTGTCGGCATCAAATCGGGTGCAGGTTTCTGGGAGGCTGTAGTACAAGGCGATGGAATTAAATATGTATATTGCGGATTCCTTATAACGGTTATTCCCGTGCTTATTATTGGCTATTTTGCACGCATGAGATATCGTTTTAATTATTTCACCATTATCGGTATGCTTGCAGGAACCTACACCAACCCGATGGCACTTGCCTATGCCAACTCGCTCTGTTCGCGTGAGGCACCAGCCATAGGCTACTCCACGGTGTATCCGCTTTCGATGTTCTTGAGGATATTCACGGCCCAGATACTCGTGCTATTCTTCTGCATGTAAAGACATAATGAAATGGCAGTTGTAAGCAACTGAATACCAGTGTTTTATTAAAGAGGCTTTTAACGCTGTTAAAGAGCCTCTTTAGTGTCAATAGAAAGCCTCTTTAATCGCATTAAAAGGGCTCTTTATTGGAGACAGGAAAATATGCATCAAATAATATAGCCATAATCATCGCTTGATTATGGCTATATTTATATATGAATAATGTTATTTTAGCTCTTAAATACTAGAATGTATCTGCCTCGCTGAGGGTAACCCCACGCATATCCTTCTCGCTTGTCATCACATCTGCCTCGGGCAAGGGCCACTCAATACCAAGTGCAGGATCATTCCATCGAATACAAGCCTCTGTCTGAGGAGCATAGACGTTGTCAACCTTATATGTGAAGATTGCCTCGTCGCTCAACACTGCAAATCCGTGGGCAAAGCCGCGTGGAATGAACAATTGACGCTTGTTGGTGTCGCTAAGCTCTACCATCACATGTTTTCCAAATGTCGGAGAAAACCGGCGCAAATCAACGGCAACATCAACAACACATCCACGTATCACCCTCACCAGTTTTGCCTGCGAAAACTCACCACGCTGATAATGTAAGCCACGCACAACGCCATACGACGACTTCGACTCGTTTTCCTGCATGAAATCAACCTTGTAAACGTTTTCGTTAAACTCAGCTTGCTTCCACGTCTCCATAAAGTAGCCACGCGAATCGCTAAACACTTTAGGTTCAATAATATAAACCCCTTCGATTGCAGTTTTAATATAATTCATTTCTATTGAGTTTTTAATGCTTTTTATGCCGTTTTAATGGCTTTTCATAAGGCAAAATTACACAGAATAGTCGAATATAGTGAAAATAATGATTGTTTTTTTAAAAACATTCGAAATATTTTTACTTTTACTTGAAAAAAATATTGTAAATTTGCAAACATGAATAACATCGAACAGCATATATCACGACTTCTCTTGTCGAACGACTGTGTGATTATTCCCGATTTTGGCGGTTTTATCACACACTATACTGAGGCGTGTTACTCAGAAGAGCAGAATATGTTCCTTCCTCCACGTCGCGAGGTGGGATTCAACAGCAACCTGACAATGAACGACTCGTTGCTTGTGCAGGACTTTGTTGAGACCTACGACATCAGTTATCCTGAGGCACTGCGACGTATAGAGAAGAATGTTGAGGAACTACGACAGTGTCTTAATACCGTGGGATGCTATGTATTCAACGGTATTGGTACAATATCGCGAAACGAGGACGGACAATATACTTTTAAACCGTTTGCCGCGGGGATTATAACTCCCGACTATTATGCATTGAGCGCATTTGAGATTAAGCAAATTGAGGCTAAAGAAGAGACAGGACTTAAACTCATCGAGGTCGGCAAGAGTGACGATTCGCTTGAAATGGAAGCCTTTGAAGCAGATGATAACGGCGGAAAGGTGACCATGAGTGTGAGAATGCTAAGGAATATCGCCGCTGCCGTCGTAGCGGCAATAGTATTCCTGCTCTCCCCTATCTCGCTCAGTACCGACAATCAACCCATGACATCGACGATTGTCTCGAATATCACCACACTGAGCAAGATAGCCAAGGAAACCACCAATGAGATTAAGGAAATAGCAATGCCTAAGCTGACTGCAGACGGTGAGCAGGTCACAATGCAGAGCGAAATAAAGGAGAATGAAGCGAAAAACGTGAAAATGTACACAATTGTTATGGCAAGTAAAGTCTCGGAAAAGAACGCCACACGTTATGTCTCTGATCTCACTGCACGCGGAATGAGCAAGGCTTCAGCCATACTGAAGAATCTAAACTCGAAGGTGATTTACGGTAAATACTCAACTCAGGGTGAGGCTTATAATGTGAGAAACAAACTTGCACAGCAAAATGAGTTTAAAGACTGCTGGGTGATGGAGTTAAACAACTAAGAAACTGAGCGACTTATGTTGATAGAATACAAGAACGTAGATATTTTTCAAAGCGATTGCCACATTCTTCATGTCGATGATTTCTCTGTCGATGAAGGTGAGTTCGTATATATCATCGGCAAAGTGGGTTCAGGTAAAAGTTCGTTGCTGAAGACGTTCTATTGCGAAGTAGATATCCCTGAAGAAACCGAAATGGCAATAGTACTGGAAAGAGATCTGAAGACTATCAAACGCAAAGAGATACCTAATCTGCGTAAAGAAATGGGTATAGTGTTTCAGGATTTCCAATTGTTACACAACAGAAACGTGTACAGCAATCTTGCATTCGTGCTGAAGGCTACCGGTTGGAAGAACAAGCAGGAAATAGAGAACAGAATTGACGAGGTGCTTGACGAGGTTGGACTTGAAGAGAAGAAATACAAGATGCCACACGAGCTTTCGGGAGGCGAACAGCAGCGAGTGGTCATTGCACGTGCAATGCTCAACAAACCCAAGATTATCATTGCCGATGAGCCTACTGGCAACTTAGATCATGAAACCGCTGAGAAAATTGTAGCCATATTGCGTAAGATATCAAAGAGCGGAACATCGGTGGTTATGTCAACGCATAATCTGGCAATGATAAACAAATATCCTGGCATAGTGTATAAATGCAAGGACGGAAAGATTGAAGAGATAACATCTGAATTCAACGACACGAGCCTCTCAGACGAGGAATAATAGCAGTCTGCCTGAATGCAGACTTGACAACATATCTGGTTTTCAATCTATCTTCAACAGATATAATATAATCCACTACAACAATGAAGGTAATGAAGTTTGGCGGTACATCAGTAGGTACCACCGAAAGAATGAAGGGCGTAGTAGCTCTGATAAAAAGAGAACAGCAAAAGAGCGGCAACAGCGAACAGGGTACCACACCTGTTGTTGTGGTGTTGTCGGCAATGTCGGGAACAACAAATTCGCTTGTGGAGATATCAAACTATCTCTATAAGAAGAATGCTGACGGCGCAAATGAAATAATCAATTCACTTGAAAACAAATACCTTAAGCATATAGACGACCTATTCTCTACCGATGACACCAAAAACGAAATGCGGAAGTTCATACAAGAGAATATGGATTATCTGCGTTCGTTTACTAAAGATATTTTCACTAGTTTCGAGGAAAAGAGCATTGTTGCCCAAGGTGAGATACTGAGCACAAACATGGTTGCCGCATACATGAAAGAACAGGGATACAATGTGTGCCTGCTTTCTGCAATCGACTTCATGCGGACAGATAAAAATTCAGAACCCGACCTTAATTATATAAAGGAAAAACTGAATGCGATTTTAAACAGTCAGTCGGGGCACGACATTTATATCACGCAAGGGTTTATCTGTCGCAATGCTTACGGTGAAATCGACAATCTTGAGCGAGGAGGAAGCGATTATACAGCATCACTGATAGGAGCTGCCATCGGAGCAGAGGAAATACAGATATGGACAGATATCGACGGAATGCACAACAACGACCCGAGATATGTTGAGGACACTGAGGCTGTCAGGCAGCTAAACTTTGAAGAAGCAGCCGAGTTAGCGTATTTCGGTGCAAAGATTCTGCACCCTACCTGCATACAACCGGCAAAATTTGCAGGCATTCCCGTCAGGTTAAAGAACACAATGGATCCCGATGCCGAAGGTACTATTATCGACAACGTACTGATAAGAGGCAAGATAAAAGCCATTGCAGCTAAAGATAACATCACGGCAATTAAAATCAAATCGTCGAGAATGCTCCTGGCAACGGGTTTCCTGAGGAAAGTGTTTGAAATCTTCGAGAGTTATCAAACACCTATCGACATGATAACAACAAGCGAGGTGGGCCTGTCGATGAGCATTGACAACGACAAACATCTGAATGAGATAGTTGAGGAACTTAAGAAGTATGGCTCTGTCACTATAGATCAAGACATGTGCATAGTATGTATAGTTGGCGATCTCGATTGGAACAATCTGGGCTTTGAGACATGGGCAATGAAGGCGTTGAGAAACATTCCTGTAAGGATGATATCATATGGAGGCAGTAACTTTAACATCTCGCTTCTGATAAGGAAAGCTGACAAGACACGTGCACTCCAACAACTGAGCGAAGAACTTTTTAAGAAATAACAAGCGAATCGCAATATGATGACAATCGACATAGACAAATTCACCGACATAAGGACTCCGTTCTATTTCTACGACCTTGACCTGCTGCATTCAACACTGAAAACGATGAAGGCAATTGCCTGTGACAACTATGTCATTCACTATGCCATAAAAGCGAATGCTAATCCAACTCTCCTGAAGATAATCAGCACATACGGACTTGGCGCCGATTGTGTCAGTGGCGGAGAGATAAAAGTTGCAATCGAAAATGGATTCAATGCCGACAAGATTGTTTTTGCCGGTGTGGGCAAATCAGATTGGGAAATAGTGTATGCCCTGCAACACGACATCGAATGTTTCAATGTAGAAAGCATTGAAGAAATGAGAGTGATTGCCGAGATTGCAGACAAACTTGAGAAGAAAGCCAATATCTGCTTGAGAATCAATCCAAACGTCGCAGCGCACACTCACGCCAATATTACCACAGGATTGGCAGAAAACAAATTCGGTATATCAATCTCCGATGTCGAGAGTGTTATCGAAGAGTGTTTCTCTCTCAAATCATTGCGATTCAAAGGATTTCATTTCCATATCGGCTCACAAATACTCGACATGGCTGACTTCATAGTGCTCTGCAACAGGGTAAACCAAATGCTACAATGGGCAGAGAAGCACCATGTAAGGATAGAAATTGTCAATGTCGGCGGAGGACTCGGCATCGAATATCACAATCCAGACTCTCGCCCCATCCCCGATTTTGACTCATACTTCTCCACATTCCGCTCTCACATTAAACTTTTCCCGCATCAGACTCTTCATTTCGAGTTGGGCAGAGCTGTCGTAGGGCAATGTGGCAGTCTAATCACAAGATGTCTGTATGTCAAGCACGGCCATCACAAGCAGTTTGCGATCATCGACGGAAGCATGACAGAGCTAATCCGTCCTGCCTTATATCAGGCGTATCACGCTATTGAGAATCTTTCGAACACAGAAGGTCGTGAGTATTACGACGTGGTCGGACCTGTATGCGAGTCGAGTGATGTATTTGCGAAGAACATTGAACTGCCTACTACACATCGGGGAGATATTATTGCCATCAGGTCTGCAGGGGCTTATGGCGAGAGCATGGCAAGTTGCTACAACAGCCGACCACTGCCGCAAAGCATATTTAGCGACGAGATAGAATGAGGATACACATAAAGATATATGGCGAAAAGAATCTTGACAATTCGTCGCTCGAATTGTTCACGATGTGCACCCGACTGTTATCGGAGTCGACAGAGATAGATATCACAGACCACTCACCCGATATTGTGCATCTCTTCGGATGTCCAGAAAACAGTCTTATTGCCACAGCCGACCATTTCCGTAAAGCAGAAGTACCGGTCGTCTATTCGCCGTTAGGGACATTCCTACTGACAGAGAGGAAGATTAAAGCCAACTTCGCACTCATACACACTCTCGGACCAAAAGAGGCAGAGATAATAACCAGACACGCCACCAAAACGAAAATTATCACCTTCCCATCACCGATATTAACTCCTGTAACGCCTGAGAAGTTCCTCTCGTTTCTTTTGGAAACGTATAAAGACGTCAAACAACAATACGACGACAAAATCAGGGAGAACATCGAGCGACTGGTAAACACAACCATCGCCCATCACATAGAGAGCCTTCCAGACAGAGTAATGTCTAGCTACGAAGATGAGAAGGACATACTCTTTAGACTACTATACATACGCCACATGCTAAAAAGGAACACTTTGCCACGCGAGTTGTTAACGGACCTAGCGATGCGGTTACAGTTATGCGACATCGATGAGCCCGAGCTCGGCGTACTTGCAAAGAAGCTTTCATGCCAAAAACTCCTTCGGCGCATAGTCTGTTGCCTCGCCTCAGAGGAACTCACGACAGAAGGCTATTACCCTGCAACGCCTTTAGCCGATAAAAAAGCAGAACAGATGATTAAAATAATTAACGAGTACAACGAAGTATAATATTTCGCTACTCCTGTACTTCATAACTCATTTAAATTAATAACTCAAAGAATCCCTTTAACTTAACAATTAAAAAACAAAAACATTATGAAGAAAAAATTCATTTGCACCGTATGTGGTTACATACACGAAGGCACAGAGGCACCAGAGCGCTGCCCAATTTGTAAAGCACCAGCCAGCAAGTTCAAAGAGCTTGAAAGCGCTAGCGAACAGTCATTTGCTACAGAGCATGTACTCGGCGCAGCACGCCTCGAGAATGCTGACGCAGAGATGATTAAAGACCTCACCGACCATTTCAACGGAGAGTGTGGCGAAGTTGGCATGTATCTTGCCATGTCGCGGCAGGCCGATCGCGAAGGATATCCTGAGATTGCAGAAGCCTTCAAACGCTATGCTTTCGAGGAAGCCGACCACGCAAGTCGCTTTGCCGAACTGCTCGGCGATGTACTGAAGGACACTAAGAGCAACCTGAAGGCACGCATCGCAGCCGAACGCGGAGCATGCGAGGACAAGTTCCGCATTGCAAAGAACGCTAAGGCTGCAGGCATGGATGCCACACATGACACAGTGCATGAGATGGCAAAGGACGAGGCACGCCACTGCGCAGGATTCACTGGACTACTCAAAAGGTATTTTGGAGAATAACATAAACCAAGATACCCTGAAACAACATCACAAAGGCGAGGACTAATCCTCGCCTTTATTCTTTTTACAATGCCAAAAGCTAGGCTTATCTTAAGCAATTATCCTACGTGCTATATTTATTGAATCATGGTAAGAAACGTGTATCAATATCTTGTGCAAATTATTTATTGAAAAAAAATTGCTAGCAAAATTTTCATTAAATGGGCACTTTATTGGCATTAAAGAGGCTCTTTATTAAGAATTTTGCTAGCAAATTTCTAATATAACAAGACAAAGTGATAGACATCATGTCATGTTATAAAGTAAAACGTGAAAGAGTTTAAGACTGGTTGGAGAAACTATCATTTCTTTGATTCTTGCGCCATCGTTATCTTCAACCTTTATCTAACAAAGATTATATCGCCGACCTTGGGGACATAGTCAGGTTGTAGGCGGTTGAGTTTATAGAGGCTTTTCAATCGTATACCATACATCTGCGAGATGTCGTAAAGGCTTTGTCCGGCAGCAACCACATGGGGGCGACGCTTATACTCTTTAGGGGCGCGGCTCTGCTTCTTTTTCAGCCATACGACCTGCCCAGCATGAAGGGGACTATCTATATTAAGCTCGTTGTGCTTAGCTAGTTTGCGTGCAGAGATGCCTGTCTCGGCAGAGAGTGAACGGAAGGTGTCGCCTTCGCGGGTAATAAGGTAGTAGTTTTTGTTGAATATCTCTATCTTATGCAGACTACTATGAGCGACAGCACCGACGATGGTCGGCTTTTTCTCGTAGGCTGGTGAATATGCTGTTGCAACACCATCGTCAAGGCGATGGAGGTCGTAGCGCTCAATTAGACTAATAAGTCGGTATGCATATTGTGGATCGGTGGCGTATCCGCACTCTTTAAGACCGTGCGCCCATGATTTGTAGTCTTTCCGACCGTATTGAAACAACTTGCGGTATCGTGTACTGTTAACCAAAAAACGGCTATGGTCTTCGTAACTCTCGCGTGCATTGCCATATGCCCTGAAGCACTCGCCCGTGGCATCATCGTCGTGATAGATTGTCGGTCCAGTCCATGAGTGGCATTTTATGCCGAAATGGTTGTTCCCCTTTGTAGCCAGCTCGCTCCTTCCCGCCCCGCTCTCCAACAGCCCCTGCGCCATCGTTATGCTGGCAGGAATGCCGTATCTGTTCATCTGATCGATTGCCACGCTGCCGAAGCGTGCGATGTAGTCATCGTAGAAGGAGTTGCGTTGCTGTGCGGCAAGCGATAATCCGCACAGGATGAATAGCAGAGTGGCTATGCTACGTCGGGAGAATATCATATCACCTTATCCTGTCGGCGTCTCTAACACGTTTCTCATCACTAAGTATTCCGCGTCGCGCCATAGCATAGAGTATGAGTGCTATTACTGGCAGCACAGCAGCGAATGAAGGATGGAATGCTGTGCCCTCTATACCACGACAATATCCGACATAGACATACCATGCCACCCATAGTATCATCAGTACCATAAGTGAACTGCAAAGCATAGCTTGCAACATGCGGTTTTTGTACTTGAATATTGTCCACAGTGTCAACGGACACGCGAGGAGAAGCAGTATTGCAAGTATTGCGTACGGGTAAAGGGGGAATAATATATTACTATCCGAAATGGCATAGACTTGGTTGTTGTAAAGAATAAAGTCTGCACCCTCGCCCATTGCAATATACCGCCCTATAGGAAGAGCCAAGCATAATACCACTACTATAAAAGCTAATAGCAGAAATAGTGTCTGTATTCGTTGTATCATCGGTCTTTATCTGAAAGGGGCTGTTGTTACTCTTCGTTCTCTTTCGATGGGTCACGATAGTACACATTGCCCTCGATGAACTCTTCTGTTGCGAGAAGCGACGGCTTAGGTAGTTTCTCATAATAGCGCGATATCTCTATCTGCTCGCGATTCTCGAACACTTCGTCGAGTGAGTCGTTATATGACGCGAATTCAGCAAGCTTCTTATTAAGGTCTTGCTTTATCTCCGACGAAATCTGGTTGGCACGTTTTGAGATTATGGCGACACTCTCGTAGATATTGCCAGTGTCTTCGCAGAGATTCATGATGTCGCGTGTAACTGTGTTTGTGGGTGCTTTTGATTTTTTGTAATCCATATTTTTACAATTTTATTCTGTTCTTAAATTGGTTATTGCTGCCATCTTGTCGAGCACGGCAATTTCGCTCTTACAATGCTCTATAAACTTCTCAGCGGTCTTCCTATCCTTAGAGTCGGGATATTCATTTATAAATCCGTAGCATTCGTCCTCGGCATCCTGATATCTCTCGAGTTTCTTCTCATCGACACTTTCTTTTGCAAGTTCGTATTTACTTTTCATTATGAGCAACGAAAAGTTCTCGCGCATCGATGTGTAGGGATAGTCCTTCAAAGCATTCTGAGCAGTGATGATACATGCCTCGTAGTTATTTCCACCATAACCACAATTGCCAAAATATGAGCCGAGGTCGTAATATAGCTGAGCAGAATGTAGCTCTTTCTTCACAAGCTTGTCTTGCAATTCGAAAAGTCTGTCTTGCGCTACAGACTTGAATTTCGCATCTACGAACACATCGAGATATTCCTGAAAAGCGGCAATTGCCGAAACTGTAGTGCTCTGGTCGAGACGAGGCTCGGGGGTGCTCATGTAAAGACTTTGTCCTACATAGAACGCAGCCATCTCGCGATAATATCCACGTGGATAGGTCTGATAATACTTACGAAATGTCTGCGCAGCGCCCTCATAGTCTCTGTCAAGATATTGCGACATGGCAAGCATATAGAGACTTTCCTCTGCGTTTGCCGTGTTCTTGAACATCGTGATGATATCCGTCAGCAGAATTGTAGCGCGACCATATTTGCCATTAGCGAAACACTCCTTAGCATATTCATATCTATATGCTACATTCGAAGTCTTGTAAATGCGGTTATACTCATTGGCACAGCCAACGAGCATCAACTGCAAAATGAGAGCAAATGTCAAAGTTTTCTTCATAAGCCGTTACTATTGAACTGCAAAAGTAAGAATTATTCTTATTAATAACAAAAGTTTTAAATTTATTTTACTAAAAAACCATATTAAACTGCATTCTTTCTGTTTTTTTCTTAACTTTGCAGATTGTATGGACTACAAACTAACTTCGGAATACGTTCCTACTGGCGACCAACCTCAAGCCATCGACCAACTGTGCGAAGGGCTGGAGCGTGGCGATAAAGCTCAGGTGCTGCTTGGAGTGACCGGCTCTGGCAAGACGTTCACAATGGCAAACGTCATTGCCCGCAGCCATCGCCCTACTCTTATACTTAGTCACAACAAAACCCTTGCCGCGCAGATATACGAGGAGATGAAAGGCTTCTTCCCAGAAAACGCCGTGGAATACTACGTATCGTATTACGACTACTACCAACCCGAAGCTTATCTGCCCACAACTGACACATATATTGAAAAAGACCTGGCAATCAACACAGACATTGATCGCCTTCGACTGAAAGCAGTGAGTTCTCTCCTATCAGGACGAAGAGATGTTGTTGTGGTCTCGTCGGTATCATGTATTTATGGCATGGGAGGACCCACTGCCTTGTCGGGGAGTATCATAAAAATAAAGCGTGGAGAAAACACGGACAGGAATGTTTTCCTTCGAAAACTGGTGTCTGCACTATACACAAGAAACGACATAGAGATTGAACGAGGATGCTTCCGTGTAAAAGGCGACACTGTAGATATCGCCCTGCCATATAGTGACTATATACTAAGGATAACATGGTGGGGTGACGAGATTGACGAGATTTCGGAATTAGACAGTGAGACGTTAGCCACACTGAGCACATTCTACGAGTATCAGATATACCCCGCCAACCTATTTGTAACATCTAAAGAACAGGCTGAAAACGCTATTGTTCAGATACAAGATGATTTGCTGAAGCAGATAGATTTTTTCAAGAGTATCGGCGACGAGGAGAAAGCTGCCAGAATAAAGGAGCGAGTGGAATACGACATCGAAATGATACGTGAACTTGGACACTGTAGCGGCATAGAGAATTATAGCCGATATTTCGATGGTCGCCAGGCAGGGGAAAGACCATATTGCCTTCTCGATTTCTTTCCAAAAGACTACTTAATGATTATCGACGAGAGCCATGTTAGTGTTCCACAACTAAACGCCATGTATGGTGGCGATAGAAAACGGAAACAGAATCTTGTTGAATATGGTTTCCGACTGCCCGCTGCCTTCGATAACCGGCCTTTGAGATTCGATGAATTCACAGAAATGACTAACCAAGTCATATATGTGTCAGCAACTCCAGCAGCATTTGAGATATCCGAGGCCGAAGGAGTTATTGTCGAACAGATAATCCGACCGACAGGCTTGTTGGATCCTATAATCGAGGTGCGCCCAAGCGAGAATCAGATTGACGATTTAATGGAGGAAATCGCAATCCGTTCAGAAAGAAACGAGAGGATTCTTGTGACGACACTGACAAAAATCAATGCCGAAGATATGACTGAGTATCTTCTTCAACATGACATTAGGGCAAACTATATTCACAGCGATGTAGCTACACTCGATCGCGTGGAAATAATGAATGCACTCAGGGCAGGCGAATACGATGTTCTTGTAGGAGTTAATCTGTTACGAGAAGGACTTGACTTACCAGAGGTGTCGCTTGTGGCAATACTTGATGCCGACAAGGAGGGCTTCCTGCGGAATCACAGATCGCTGACACAAACAGCTGGAAGAGCTGCACGAAACGTGAACGGAAAGGTTATCATGTATGCCGATACCATTACAGAAAGCATGCAGCGCACTATTGATGAAACTGTTCGTCGAAGAAGCATTCAGTTGAAATATAACGAGGAGCATGGCATTACTCCACGTCAAATAATAAAGAGTATAAATAAATCACTAGTCTCATCAACATCAAAGACTGAAAACATTGGTACAGATAAAGCTCCGGCTTACAAACCATACATTGAACCAGAGTCCTACAATATGGTCGCTGATCCTATTGAAAAAGCGATGAGTACCGAGGAGATTCAAAAGCGCATTGCAGATGCTGAACTAATGATGAAAAAGGCAGCCAAAGAACTTGATTTCATCACTGCTGCACAAATCAGGGATGAAATCATAAGGATGAAAGACCTGCTTAAACAAAAGAAATAAATAAACCAATTAATTTCTCACATAGCGATCTTACACTAAAATACAAAAGTTCTCTCCCTCTATTAAATAAAATGCGAAAATCATTAATGATCTTCGCATTTTATTTATCTTCAGGAATCAAGTTATCCTCCAAAGTTATCATATTTGATGCTTTCTGGTTCCACTCCGAGCGAGTCAAGCATCTGTACAACAGCAGCCGACATAGGGCCAGGACCGCACATATAGTATTCAACATCCTCTGGCGCTTCATGGTCTTTCAAGTAAGTGTTAAACATTACCTGATGCACAAAACCTGGAGTATACTTCACTCCTGCAGCATCTGCCGCTGGATCAGGACGGTCAAGAGCAAGATGGAAGTGGAAGTTTGAATACTCTTTTTCGAGCGAAAGGAAATCGTCGAGATAGAACACTTCATTCAAAGCACGAGCACCATAGAAGTAATGCATTTCGCGGTCAGTTGTATGTAGTGTCTTAGTCATATGCATAATCTGAGCACGAAGCGGTGCCATTCCTGCTCCACCACCAACCCAAATCATCTCACGCTTAGAATCGAAAATTGGATGGAAATCACCAAACGGTCCGCTCATTGTGACTTTATCACCAGGTTTTAGCGAGAAAATATACGACGAGGCTATACCAGGATTTACTTCCATGAATCCGCTACGATCTGGTTTGAAAGGAGGTGTGGCGATACGAACGGTAAGCATGAACACATCACCCTCTGCTGGGTAGTTAGCCATTGAATATGCACGTATGGTTGGCTCTGGGTTTACACATTTCAACGAGAACATGTTAAACTTTTCCCATGAAGGCAAATACTCATCTCCAATCAACTCTTTGTCAAAGTCTTTATCGTAATCTACACACTCGAAAGCAGGAATTTTAATCTGAGCATACGATCCTGGCAAAAAGTCCATATGGGCACCGGCAGGAAGTTGAACTTTGAACTCTTTAATGAAAGTTGCAACGTTTTTGTTGGAAATGACAGTGCACTCATATTCTTTAACACCAAGTATCGACTCATCGATGTGAATCTTCAAATCGCCCTTTACCTTGCACTGACATCCCAGTCGCCAACCTGCCTTTATCTCCTTGCGTGTAAAATGAGGACGCTCAGAGTCGAGTATCTCGCCCCCACCCTCAAGCACCTGTACTTTACACTGGCCACATGATGCTTTTCCACCACATGCCGAAGGAAGAAAAATACCATTCTCGTTAAGGGTTGACATAACTGATGAGCCTTGTGGAACACTAATTGTCCGGTCACCATTAATCTCAATATTTACATTGCCACTTGGCGAAAGGTATTTCTTTGCAATTAGCAATAGTGCCACCACGGCAAGGATGGTAAGCAGAAAGACAGCTATACTGTATGCTATAAATTGTACCATTTCTGTTATTATATTTTGCTATTTTACATTTTATACGAAATCGTTCCAGAACCATATACGGCTCCAGCTATTTACCTTTTATATTTTCAACCCGCTGAAGCACATCATGGCAAGTGCCATAAGTCCTACAGTAATGAATGTTATGCCAAGTCCTTGCAGCGGTCGTGGCACATCGGTGAATTGCATTTTCTCACGTATTGCACCAAGCGAGACAATGGCAAATGTCCAACCGAAACCACTACCTAGTGCATATACTATTGCATCCCATATATTGCCAATATATTGACTGTTCATCGGGTCAAGGTTTATGCGTTGTTGCATAAACAGCGATGCACCCATAATGGCACAGTTTACAGCAATAAGCGGAAGGAATATGCCAAGCGCAGAATAGAGTGAAGGCGAATATTTTTCAACCGCCATCTCTACTAGTTGCACCATTCCAGCAATCACTGCGATGAAAAGTATAAAACTCAAATAGCTGAGGTCAACACCTTCGACAAGGCAATCAGGACCGAGCACACGCGTCTGAAGAATATAATCAACAGGCACTGTAACAAGCAATACAAACGTGACAGCAAGACCTAAGCCAAGTGATGTTTTCACATTCTTCGACACAGCAAGATATGAGCACATTCCTAAGAAGAATGCGAATATCATGTTGTCGACAAATATCGAACGGAAGAAAAGATTTATAATATGTTCCATCTTTTTATATCTTTGTCTATATTAAACAGCCTCTATTCCTTATTAAAATATGCGCGGTGCACCCAGATAACGCATCCCACCAATATGAGTGCCATTGCTGGCATTGTCATCATTCCATTGTTCATGTATCCTGCATCGTATACACTCTGTGGAATAATCTGTAGACCAAGCAAAGAGCCACGCCCTAAGAACTCTCTTACTGCACCAACAATGATGAGTATCATGGCATATCCCAATCCGTTGCCTATACCATCGAGCAACGAAGGCCAAGGCTTGTTTTGCATAGCAAATGCCTCGAGACGTCCCATGAGTATACAGTTGGTGATAATTAGTCCGACATAAACTGATAGTTGCACACTCACATCGTAAGCAAATGCCTTAAGCACCTGCGACACAATAGTGACTAGAGCAGCCACCACTACCAACTGCACTATGATGCGAATACGATTGGGGATGGTGTTACGAATAAGTGATATAATAACATTTGAGAATGCGGTGATAACGGTTACGGCAAGTCCCATGACAATGGCAGGCTTCAGTTGCGAAGTGACAGCCAATGCCGAACAGATGCCTAATACCTGTACAAGAATCGGATGGTTGAGGTTTAGCGGATTAATCAGTGCCTCTTTATTCTGTTTGTTTAGTAATGCCATAATTTACTCCTCCTCTATTTTAGTATTAGCAGCTGCAGAATCTTTTACGCATTGCATATCTAAAAACAATTCGCAACAATTCTTTCCTGCATTCTTCAGACCATTCTTAATCATATCATTCACACCAATAGAAGTAAGCGTAGCACCTGTCACACAATCCACTTGAGTCTCAGGATTATCTACCTTCTTAACAACAGAAAGTGCGACATCTTGTGTTCCATCAACGAAGACCTTCTTTCCGATAAACTTCTCTTGCCACGTCTGCGAATCCTTTATCTCAGCGCCCAATCCTGCTGTCTCACTCTCATGATTGAAGTAAGCGCCGTATACAATAGGCGATTCATCGCCATGAATGGCAATGTAGCCGCTTATACCACCCCAAAGGCCCATACCTTTAAGAGAAACAACGAGAATATCCTCGCCATCAATCTCGCAAAGATAATACTTCTGTCCATCTTTCTCGCCTTCATTCTTCACAACCTCGGCATATTTAGCTTCTGCCTCATTGCCATCAAGACCGCGGATGTTAAGAGAATATAGTATCTGTTTCTTCTGGTCGAGGGCAACATTGGCATCCTGAAGTGGTTTTAAAGCCTTAAACATAAATGCAAGCAGAAAAGCCACAACAACCACCAATACAGCGCTGTAGATAATGATATATGCGTTGGAATTTGTATTCAATTTGCTCATAATATGTGTGTGTTTATTTATTCGCAATTCCTCTCTTCATTCGCTTATTGATATTCTTCTGCACCACAAAGTAGTCAATGGTCGGAGCAACCATATTTCCAAAGAATATTGCAAGCATCATTCCTTCTGGATATCCCGGGTTCATCACCCTAATCACCACGGCCAACAAACCGATGATAAAACCATAGATGTATTTACCCGTCTCAGTACGTGCCGATGTAACAGGGTCAGTAGCCATAAATACAGCACCGAAGCAGAATCCTCCAAGGACAAGATGCTCATACCAAGGAATCATCGACATGTCGAGCGCTTCAAAAAGACATGCTGCTGAAATACCTCCGACAAAGACACTAAGCATCGTCTTCCACGATGCGATACCCGTAATAAGGAGTATCACGGCACCAATAGCAATGGCTATTACACTTGTCTCACCGATACTACCTGGGATAAATCCTGTAATCATGTCAGCGATAGAAGCATCTGGGAGAATGCCCTGTCCTATTTCACCAAGTGGTGTAGCTGCCGTCATCGTATCAGGCAAAGTGTTACCCAAACCAAATATCTGATTGCGAGCAACCCAAATTGTGTCGCCGGTCATACACGACGGATAGGAGAAGAATAAGAACATGCGTGCACCAATTGCCACATTGAAGATATTCATGCCCGTGCCTCCAAAGATTTCCTTTACGAATATCACTGCAAAGGCACATGCCAAAGCAAGCATCCACAACGGCGTAGTCACAGGTATTATCAGAGGAATAATGATTCCACTAACCAGATAGCCTTCTTGTATCTCCTCACCTTTCCACTGTGCCCAGGCAAACTCGATACCGAGTCCTACAACATAGCTAACAAGTATCTTTGGCAACACAGCGAAGAATCCGAAGAAGAAGATTTCCCAGAAACTAGCATCAGCCAATGTTCCTGCTGCCAAATAATTCTGATAGCCGACATTGTACATACCAAACAACATTGCCGGCATAAGAGCCAAAACGACAATACTCATTATACGTTTTGAGTCTATCGGATCGTGAACATTAGCTCCTGCCTGCGATGTTTCGTTGGGCACATAGAGGAATGTCTCCATTCCATCGAAAAAGCTCTTCAAAAGATGAAGTCGCCCACCCTTCTCAAAGTTGGGCTTCACCTTATTTAAATATTGTCTTAATCTATCCATAGCGCTATCATTCGTTTTCTTTTCTGACTATATCAAGTCCTTTAAGTATAATCTGTTGCAATGGGAGTTTCGATGAATCGACAAACTCAGCCACGGCAAAATCTTCAGGACTTACCTCATAGATACCCAACTGCTCCATTCGGTCGATATCCTCAGCGAGTATTGCTTTCACGAGATATTCGCCATATATATCCATCGGGAGCACACTATCGTATTCACCGCTCATGATGATATTGCGACGTCCGCCCTTTATCCTGGCATCTGCACTGAACTCTTTCTTCCTGCCGAAAAGCCATGAGAAATAGCTATGATGCGATGAGAATTGGCTTGTACGTGGACAAATCCAACCGATAAGTTCATCTTTGTCGGAACCTTCTGCTATGACAGTCACCTCAGATGAATTCGCACTGAGATAGTCGTCAATCGTTGCCTTCTTTCCTGTCAGCACGTCGCCATCAATTACACGCAGAAGACCTGCGGAATAATCATCGTCGTTTATCTTTCCAGAAAGCAAATCTCCAACACGAATACCAACCATCGTGTCAACATATCCGTTGTCATTTGCCTTATCTCCAGCTATTGCAACCTTGCGACGCAAATCAACTTTGCCCGTATTGAAAAGACGCCCGACGAACACAACTACCATAGGATCAACCGTCCAAACCGTCTCGCCCTTATTGACAGGAGCCGTGTGATTGACATGCACGCCAACATTGCCTGCAGGGCATTTGCCATCGTAGATTGTCACATCAACATCCTTTGCCTCAAGCAAAGCTGTAGCCTTCTGACCTTTACCTATTCCGAGATGAGTAGAGGCAATCTTCGAAAGAGCCGTGAGACCTGTCTGGAAGTCGCGTTCGTTACCTTTCAGTTCTACTTCAAATTGCGAAGCCAAAGGCATATCCCTAAGTGCGCTGACAAAAATATCTCTTGGCAAAGCGACATTGTTCGCTGAAATCGCATAAGGCAGTTGGCGGAAAAAACCGAGCAAACCTGCCTTAGTGATGCAATCCACAACTTCTGCACCATTCAACTCTGCAACGTTCTTAGTACCAAAGTCAATGTATTCAATCTCGTTGTCAGCCTCTACTTCCACAGCCAATAATTTTCTGCGGTCGCCCCTGACGACAGCCTTAACCGTTCCGCTCACAGGAGAAGCAAAGCCTACATCAGGGTAACGCTTATCTACAAAAAGAAAATTGCCCGCACTTACCCTATCACCTTCCTTTACCACTACTTTCGCAGTAAGCCCTGGGAAGGAACTGGGAGTGAGAGCATAAACTTTACCCTGTGCAGCACCAAGCGACTGTTCTGTCGGACGGCCTTTAAGCCTGATATCCAGACCTCTGCACAATTTTACTGTTTTCACCATGTTATATGTATAATGTTTCTTTTATCTTACAAGTTCTATTCTGGCTGCGAAGGTACAAAAAAAAGCGCATAACTCAAAGAGAAAAGCAACGTTTTTCGCAAAGATATCACATTATTTTAAAAATATATAACTAACCTTGCAACCTATATAAACAAACAAGGAAAAAACACCACATTCGATTGATTTCAATAAAGAGCCTCTTTAATGCGATTAAATGGGCTCTTTAATGCGAATAAACGGGCTCTTTAACACGAATAAAGAGGCCTTTTAATAAATGATTGAGTATATGGAACTTACAAAGACAATTACCCTACATGCAAAAACATGATGAGAAAACAATTTTGAATCGACAACAAAGAATTAGATGATATTTTTTCTCGTTTTAAACAAAAATGTTACTTTTGCATATTGGTTATTACTTAAAACGTTCTGAAACGCTTTAGAAACATAATCTTAGCTGTTGTATGGGCTGTCGCCGGAGCCTATCTTCTGACAGTATTTCTACTTTCGCTACCACCCGTGCAGCGAAAGATTGGAGACATTGTGGCAAATGCTATTTCCAAAAAGATTGATGCCCCAGTAAGCGTGGGAAAGGTCGACATAATGCTTCCAAACAGGATTGTGGTTGACGACCTGCTGGTATTCGACCAAAACGCCGACAGTATGCTAATGGCAAACAGGGTTGCGGCGAAAATAAGGCTCAGGGAAATACCAAATAACAAAATAGATATCATATCGCTTCAGATGTTCGGAGTTGATGGGCGGTTCTACAAAAAAGACGATAGTACGCCCGCTAACTTCCAATTCGCCCTTGATTCTCTTTTCAAAAAGAAAGATGACGATAAGGAAGGTATCAAGGTTGCACTTAATTCAATAATTGTCAGACGAAGTAAAATTGGTTATGATCGTTACGACAAGGAGAAGACGGAAGGCGTTTTCTCTCCCGACCATCTTCAGCTTGACAACATAAGTGCGCACGTCTTCATAAACAATTCAGAAAAAGGCATCGATGGTTTGACGGTGAAGAGACTGAGTTTCGACGAGCAATCGGGTGTAAAGATGAAGAGCCTGGCAACAAAGATTTCCTTAACTGATGATGCAACGCAGATAAACGACTTGCGCGCCGAAATAGGACAAAGTGAGCTGAATGTCGAGAAAGTATCGATAGGGAAATCAAACAATCAAGCAGGTGATACTACTCCGCTAACTGTTCAACTATCACCATCAAAGCTTAGTTTCAGCGACGCAAAAATATTTATCCCAACATTGAAAAATCTCGATGGAACCGTCAATATTCAAGGAAATATTGAAAGCGAGAATGACGGATACAAGGCAGAAGGGATTAGAATTGTAGATAAGGCCAGAGGAACGCTTGTCGAAGCCAACGGGCGTTATTCGAATTCAAATAATGCGTGGGAGGCAAACGTGAAGAATATCACGACAAACGGCAAGACTCTTTCTGATTATTATACAGGCATCACGGGGGATAATAAGCAGAAAAAGAAACTCGAAAGCCTTGGCGATGTAAACGCAACTGGCATGTTCTCGTCTAAAAACAAGAACATTGAGTCGAGGGGAAAAATCGTCTCCGAACAAGGATCCGTCGAATATGACGCACTATACACAAAGGCAAATGACGGATTGAAAGCCAAAGTGAGTACGTCAGATATGATGCTTGGCATGATTACAGGTATCGATAAATTGGGGAAAATCACTGCTGACCTTTCGATGGAATCGAGCAATATTTCATCAAAAAGCAAAAAGATAAACGCTGAAGGCAATATCAAGAAATTGGCATACGACGGCAGAACGTATAGCGACATCGCACTTAAAGGTAACCTCGCCGGTGACAAAATCGACGGTTTCATCGCCACAAAAGATATTGTCGGCGACTTGAAGATAAATGGCACATATTTCATAAACAACAAGAAACAAGATAATAATATAAATATAGTAGCTAAGGGATTCTCGCCACATAATCTCGGACTTGACAAAAAACACCCCACACGCACTCTTGACTTTGAACTTGAAACGGTTTTTCATGGTAACGACATCGATGAAATCGAGGGAAATGCCGTTGCAAAGAATATTGTCATAAGCGACGGGATACATACCGACTATATACACAATCTATCATTGAGCGCAGAGAATAACGACAAAGAAAGAGAGATTTCATTAGACGGTGATTTTGGAAAGGCTAAAATCAACGGATTATTCGACATTAAAACTCTTGGGCAGAGTTTCATCAATGTTATTGCAGACAAATTGCCGTCAATACCAGGAATAAAAGCCAACTCAAGCACAAAGAACAGATTTTCATTCGATGGGAATCTGCGCAACATGGAACTTGCATGCAGAATTCTTGAACTACCTATCGCCATAGATGATAATTTAGAAATCTTCGGTTTCATCGATGATTATAATCATAAGACTGAACTTAATCTGAATTGTCCTGAATTAGTGATTGGCGACAATCTGTTTAATAATGCAAGAATCAATCTGACCACTCCCGCTGATAGCCTATTAGCTGATGTGAAGTTTATCCAAACCGACGATAATGGCAAGCCACTCGACATAGCCTTAACAGCTAATGCTGCCGACAATAAATTGGGATTGTCGATGTTATATGACGCATCAAGGAAAAATGGAATTAAAGGTAGATTAAATGCTGATACTCAATTCTTTGTTGATGACGAGAATAATGCCGCTGCTCATATAATCATACATCCATCATCAGTGGAGTTTAACAACAATATATGGGAGATACAGCCGTCTGACATTATCTATAGTCAGAACAATTTGATTGTAGATCACTTATCTGTCGAAAGAGGAAAACAGCACTTTACCGTATACGGAAATGCCACGAAAAACGAGAGTGATACTTTGATGATTGACATGAATGGTGTTGACGTTAGCGATGTGCTCGATCTCATCGACTTCCATTCCGTCAGATTTGATGGTGATGCAATTGGAAAAATACAAATCGTTTCTGCGTTTAACAATCCGAATGCTTCAGCAAACCTGATTGTGAAGAATTTCCGCATGGAAGAAGGAAGACTTGGAACATTGTACGCAAAAGCCACACTGAGCAATGATGACAAGCAGATAGACATCGATGCTACCGCACTCGATGAAGACGGAAGTACTGTTGTGGGAGGATATATCTCGCTAGAAGACAATTATATCGATTTGGATGTTGATGCCCAGAATACACGTTTGGAGTTTATTGAAGGTTTTTGCGGAAGCTTTATGAACGACATCAACATGTATGGAATTGGGCAAGTAAGAGTATTTGGTGACTTGAAGACTGTAAATCTCGAAGGAATGGTATATGCTAATGGTTCACTGGGACTAAAGAATCTCGGCACACATTACAATATTCCTGGCGACACAATTGTCTTGCGACCAGATACAATTGCTTTCATGAATTGTCCAGTTACCGATGAATTCGGCGGAAAGGGCACTGTCGGAGGAGGCGTATTCCATAAAGCACTGAAAGATATTACTTATAATATCCCCATCCACGTCGATAATGCGTTGGCAATGAACACAAAACCAGATGACGAGACATCATTCTACGGAAAAGTGTTTGCTACTGGAGATTGCACGATTAGAGGAAGAAGTGGGGAGACTGTCATCGACATAGAGGCACGTCCGGAACAGGGATCAATTCTATATTATAATGTCGCATCACCCGAGCAAATCGCATCTCAGTCGTTCATTAATTGGAAAGACAAAAATGCCGATGAAATCGAAGAAAATGATGATAAAAACAAAAAAGAGGATGAATCTATATCTGATTTAAGATTGAATATTGTTGGACATGTTAACAATAACATGACCTTGCACCTTATTATGGATCAACAAACGGGCGATTATATCGAGTTGAATGGCTCTGGGACATTGCGCGCCACATATTATAATAAAGGTGCGTTTGACATTTTTGGAAACTATAATGTGGAAGACGGTATTTATCGACTTACAATACAAAACGTAATTCATAAAGAGTTCGTTTTCCAACCGAATGGAACTATTGCCTTTGGTGGTAATCCTTATAACGCCCCACTCGATCTTCGTGCCCTATACACAGTTAACGGTGTAAGCCTCGCCGATTTGAATATTGGACGATCATTTACCTCGCAAAACATCAGAGCCGACTGTTATATGAATATTACCGGCACTCCCCTTGCCCCACATGTTGATTTCTCGCTGGATCTTCCTACCGTCGGAAGCGATGCCAAGCAGATGGTTAATAGTATATTGAGCAGTCAAGAAGAAACAAATCAGCAAGTATTGTATCTGCTTGCCGTAGGTAGATTCTATAATCAACAGAACACAAGACATACATATTCGGAGAACAGCCCTCAGACACAGGCAAGCCTTGCGATGCAAAGCATATTAAGCGGCACGCTAAGTCAACAGCTCACCGAAATGCTTAGAAATGTCACGGGAAACAGTAATTGGAACATTGGCGCTAACATATCAACAGGCGATGAAGGTTTCAACAATGCTGAATATGAAGGACTGCTGAGTGGAAAACTATTAAATAACCGACTGATTATTAATGGACAATTTGGATACAGAGACAATCCTAATGCTACTTCGTCGTTTATTGGCGACTTCGACATAAAGTATCTTCTGCGTCCGAATGGCAACCTTGCTGTGAGAGTATACAACCAAACAAGTGACAGGTATTTTACACCATCAAGTCTTACCACTCAGGGACTAGGCTTGATACTTAAACACGACTTTGGAAATCTACGTGACATATTCCAAAAAAGAAGCAAAACTGCTGCCGCTGCAGCTGAGGAACAAAATCAAACAAAGAAAAATAAGAAAGAAGAGAAGAAAAGAAAAAAGTTAAATAATGCAAACAAATGAAGCATTGTTTTATAAATAAGTTATCTTTGCACCCAAAGGAAGAATAAATCTATTATCAACTTTTATTATTAATTTAAAACACAAAGGTTATGAAAAAATTTTTAGTAATGATTATGGCTGTTGCCGCTTTGGTATTCGTAAGTTGCAACAACAAGAGTGAGAAAGCAACAGAAGAAGCTGGTGCAAGCATTGAAGCTGCAGTTAACGATCTTCAAGCACTCATTGATGGCGGTGATGCTTCTGCATTGTCAGCTGCTCTCGAGGCTGTTCAGGACAAGGCTAAGGAGATTGCAGCATCTGTTGATGCAGAGACAGCAAAAACCTATCTTGAGAAGATTAAGGAACTTGTCGTAGCAAATGCTGAAAAGATTAAGGCTCTCGTAAGCAACGACGCTATCAACACATTGGTAGATGGCATTGCAAATCTTGACGTTGACAACACCGTCAGTCAGTTTGTTGATGCAGCTAAGGCTGCTGGCGTAGGTGCTGCTACAGATGCAGTAGAGGCTGGCAATGAAGCTGTTGAAGCTGCTAAAGAGAGCGCTGAAGCTGTTAAGGAGGCTGTAGAAGCTGCTCCTGAGGCAGCAAAGGAAGCCGCAGAAGCTGCGAAGGATGCTGCTGTTGACGCTGCTAAGGAAAAGGCTAACGAGGCTATCGACAAGGGTGTCAGCGATGCAAAGAAGAAGCTTGGTCTCTAAAATAATCTCTATAAAAACGAAAAAGGAAGAGGCAAACGCTTCTTCCTTTTTTATTTATTTCTTAAAAGACGGATGTGGAAGATTTGTGAAAAACGAAATATATGATTTATCAAAAAGCCTATACCCCACCTTTCAACTATCCGTATTTACATTATACCATCTTCACGCAATTTCTTTTGCCATTTCCAAGCTGATGCCAAAACATCATCAATAGGAGTATCTGCTTTCCAACCTAACACCTTATTAGCTTTATCGACATTGCCCCATACCTTTTCGATATCGCCTTCGCGACGTGGAGCATACTCCCAATTAACCTTCACACCTGTAGCTCTCTCAAAGCCTTCAACCACCTCAAGAGTTGAAAGTCCGCGACCTGTTCCGATGTTAAACACCTCGACAGCATCGCCGTCAGCTTCCAACACGCGTGCCATTGCGGCAACATGAGCTTTGGCTAAGTCAACGACATATATATAGTCGCGAATACAAGTGCCATCGGGAGTATTATAATCGTTGCCAAATATCTTCAACTGCTTGCGCACACCTATCGCCGTTTGAGTAACAAAAGGAATAAGATTCATTGGCACTCCGTTAGGCAATTCACCAATGTATGCTGATGGATGTGCACCGATGGGATTGAAATAGCGAAGGATAATACTCTTTATCGGAGCTCCCGAGTGGATGAAATCTTGTATAATTTCCTCGTTTATCTGTTTTGTATTTCCATAAGGCGACAATGCTTTTTGTATCGGAGCACTCTCAGTGACAGGGAGGTTCTCCTTCGAAGGTTGACCGTAAACAGTGCATGACGAAGAGAAGATAATGCCTTTTACATTATATTTCGGCATCAACTCGAGGAGATTAATCAGCGAAGTGATGTTGTTGCGATAATACACCAGAGGCTGTTCGACGCTCTCTCCAACTGCCTTAGATGCTGCGAAATGAATTATACCCTCGATATCAGGGTACTTGCGAAACACTTCTTCCGTAGCACCGAGGTCACGAAGATCAACCTTCTCAAAGGCTGGTCTGATACCCGTTATCTTTTCAATTCCGTCAAGAACATCAATCTTTGAGTTCGAGAGATTATCAACAATAACTACCTTGTAACCAGCTTGTTGAAGTTCAACCGTAGTATGCGAACCGATAAAGCCTGTTCCACCTGTAACTAAAATCGTTTGTTTCATTTTATCAAATTATATATATATTCAGACTGTTCCACTATCAATGTCAATAAAGGCAAGCTTTTACATATTACAATAATTTACCCGATACAAAGTTCACACTTTTTTTTCTGACATGCAAATAAAAAACATTGAAAGATTGCAAAATCGAAGAAAATATATGAAAAAATCTTTGTACTGCACTTAAATTGCATTATCTTTGCATTTAATTAAAATGCTATGTTGATATGAAAGCAGAGGAATTGACTATTCAGCAGATTGAGCGCTTGCTCAGAAAGATTTCAGAGAAGTTTCCTCAAGACGAAGATACTTCTATCCTCACCGACATTCACTTGCGTGTGGCGCAAGAATCGGGCGAGGTTATTGTCGTTGACGACGACGAGAAAGAAATAACTCGGTGCGTAATTGAGCAATGGATTGATAACAAAGAGGAGAACTTCTACGATGAGATAACAAGTCTCTTGCAAGGCACAATGAAACAGCATCGCGACATGCTCGACAATCTGGGAATATTAAAACCATACAGCTTTGTCCTTGAGGATGACGAGGGTGAGCACGTTTCTGAATTGTATATCGCTGACGACGATATTGTTATTATCGAAGGCGACTTGATGCAAGATCTTGAAGAAGACCTCAATTCGTTTATCGACAACCTCATGAAGGAATAATCAATCCCTTTAATAATCATAATAAAGGTCCTCACATTAATCTGTGTAAGGACCTTTTTCTGTTTCTATTCACCAAACATTCTTCCAATTAAAGCTTGACCTTTTTCTTTACAGCCTTACTCTCGTTGCTCATACGGTCGAGAGATGTAACCACATAAGTATAACGGCTCTTTCCATTATCGTAAGGCAAACGGTAGAAGGTGTCGCCGGTTATTGCAATTATCTTAGAAGCATCATTGATGTTAACCTTCTCACCTTTGCCAAAACGATAAATAACATATTTCACCACCTCGTCGTCCCACGAATTCCCTTTTGGCTTCTGCCAGAAAAGAATATAGCCATCACTTGTCCAAACCGGCTTCACTTTCTTCGGCTGGCGAGGGGCTTTGCCGTCAATAAACGGCATGAGAGGTTGCAAAGCGGGAGCTTTCCAATACGAACTACGCAATGCTCCGCCATAATTACCTACATTATCAACAACAGCCTTTGCATACCAAAGGACCGTTCCGTTTACATTATCCATCTCATCGTGCAAACGATATTTTGCGGGCATTTGATTGATTGACGGATTGTCCACATCTGCGAAATTCACCGTGCGCTCAACATCCTCGCCAATATACAACGGACGCTTAGACGCAAAGCGATTCCACCAATGGATGAGAGTCTTATAGTCGGCTGTCGAATGACCTATCTGCCAATAAATCTGAGGCACACAATAATCAATCCAACCATTATTCACCCACAGAAGCACATCTGCATAAAGATCGTCGTAGTTCTGCAAGCCACCAGTCTCACTACCATTTACAGGGTCATTACGCTTGTTGCGGTAAATACCAAAAGGCGAAACTCCAAACTTAACCCAAGGCTTTACCTTATGGATAGTCTCGCCAAGTTGTTTTATGAAAACATTGACATTATCTCTGCGCCAGTCGCCGCGATTCTTTATACCATTCGACGAAACCGCATATTGAGCGTCGTCGGGAATAGGAAGTCCGGCAACGGGATATGGGTAGAAATAATCATCGATGTGGAAACCATCTATATCGTATCTCTTCACTATATCAGCAGCCACCTGACATATATATTCACGACAAGCGGCGATACCGGGGTTGAGAATCATTTGTCCGTCATATGGAAACACCCAGTCGGGATGTTGAATAGCCACGTGCGAAGTAGCCAATTCTTTCGTAGTCTTTGTCTTTGCCCGATATGGATTTATCCAGGCGTGCAACTCCATTCCGCGCTTATGGCATTGTTCCACCATCCAAGCCAACGGGTCCCAATATGGTGTCGGTGCCAACCCCTGCCTACCTGTAAGGAAACGGCTCCAAGGCTCCAGAGTACTCTCATAAAGAGCATCGCACTCGGGACGCACCTGGAAGATGATAGCGTTCACTCCGTCGAGCTGCAATTCATCGAGTTGGCTAGTCAGCACTGCTTGCATGCGCTCGGTGCCCATACCTTGAAACTGACCGTTTACACACTGAATCCATGCGCCACGAAATTCGCGTTTCTTCGATGAAACACATGGCATAGAAACTAATAGAGAAAGTGCTATAACGCACAAACTTATTCTTAATCTGCTTTTCATTATAATATAATAAGGTGAGAAAAATATTCTTACACGCCTTCTGTGCCAACAAAGTTACACATTTTTACTGACATAAATTCATTCCTGAATGTTTTTTTGTGATTAGTTGTTTTTATCACCTTCAACAAAGAGCCCATTTAATCGCGATTAAGAGCCCGTTTAATCGAAATAAAGAGCCCGTTTAATCGAGATAAAGAGCCCATTTAATCGCATTAAAGAGGCTCTTTAATAAACGCAAAAGCCCGACCCCAAATTTGGAGCCGGGCTTGTATGTCGTAAAAAGATATCCGAGAGGGAATTAGAAGCGATAGCCGAGTGTCATGATAAACTGGTTGCGCTTGAAGTTAACCTCTGTCTTAGGAGCTCTGTTCACACCAATGAGATCGGTTTCGGAATCGGTGAATGCGTAGAAATCACCATTGCGAGCACTATACTGATAAGCAAGGTCTACATTGAACTTTCCGAAGGTGTATCCAGCACCAAGGGTGAAGCGGTTGGTTGCCTTCCAGTTAGTGAATGAAGGATCTGATGTGTAGCTCACACCTGGAGAATATGCAGCAACGGCCTTCCAACCTCCCTCGTCGTAGACCGGCGAAACATAGTTGTAACCTGCACGAAGTGACACCTCTGGAATCGGCTTGTACTCTACTCCAAGCTTAAGTGTATGTACACCCTTGAGAGTCTCATCGATATTCTCGTTCATTGCCTGATCGCTGTGGCTATGATCAACATACCCAGGGCCGTACCAATCATCCCAATAATATGTAGTACCATCATCGATGCGAGCATCGCAACCCTTATAGCTTGCAAACTCATACGATGCGCCAAGAGCAATATTATTGCCGATAGTGTGACCGAGGCTCAAACCGAAGCGCCAAGGTGTGTAGAACTTATAGTCGTACACATTGTCGAGGGTGAGATTACCATCACTATTTGTCTCGAGCGAGGTATAGTTCGACGATGTGAGATTGTAGAATGTAGGAGTCTTCACCGACACACCGATGCGGAATGGAGAATACTCTATCGGACGGAAAATCACACCGAGAGCGAGATCTACACCCGAACCCGTGATGTGGCGATAGTCATCATAATAGAGGTCGCCCATACCTGGATATGTCTCGTGATAAGTCGACCAGTTCTTATAATGCACATCGTGGAAGCCCATATTGAATCCGAGATAAACACGGTCGTTGATATTTCCGCTAAGGCTGACGTCGTATTCGCCAATATAGCCGGTCATAGCCTTGTCGTAACCAAAAGCCTCTGCACCATATCCCTTCTGATCGCCCAAGAGAAGATAGTTCTCGTAGAGATCGTCGGCCTGAGTGTAAGTCAGATCATTAGAGCCATATATTTCTTTACCCGTATCGTATACGAGTCCGAACACACCAGCAAAATCCTTACTAGCCGTAAGCCTGTTAGCAGAAGAGCCGCCAAGAGAATTCGCCGCATTTAATATCTGATTGAAATTGCGGCTCTTATGATAGTTGAAACCAACATTCATGAAGCCGTTCTTACCACTCTTCATTGCCACAACGAATCCCACCTGATCGAAACTCACGTTGGTCGTTCCCTGGTTATTGAACTTGTGAGCGTCCATCTGATTAACCAATCCAACCGACAATGCAGCTGCCGACTTGCGGAACATACCTATTCCAGCGGGGTTTGTCGACATGGTAGAGATATCAGCACCGAGTGCTTCCATTGCTCCTCCCATACCCACATAGCGGGCAGTACCATTGAGATCCTCTGTTGCTATCTCTGCACCTTCGTAAGTCTCCTGCGAGAAGATAGGAAGTGCGAAGAAAAGCGATGCGATTAAAAAATACTTTGTTTTCATATTCTTTTTTTTATTTTAGTTTCCGAAATCATACATTACTCTCATTCGTGTTAACGATGTCCGCCAAAGCTTCCGCCTCCACCTGAGCGTCCGCCTCCGCCGCCACCGCCGAAGCTACCTCCGCCTCCGCCGCTATAACCGCCGCCAAATGAGCTTGAACTGCTCGATGATGGCGAGTAAGAGCGTGTTGGTGTGCTGGTGTTGCCAAACGAAGATGTTGACGACGAAGAGCGTGAGAATGAGCTACGTGGGCGCTCAGACGCGCTTGAACTTGAACGTGAAGACGAGCTCACGCCTGATGAACGACGTACCGACGAAGTGCCAAACGATGAATTGTGACCGGCATTGGTGCCTGCCCACGAACTACGGGCGGTACCTGAACGAGTCCCACCAAAGTTTGAACGATGCGTGGGCGATTGCCAAGCATAGCTTCTCCCGCCGTACCAGCCGCCGTAATAGCCACCGTAATAGCCTCCATAATACCCGTACCAAGGACGATAATAGGGATAACCCCATCCGTAATAGCCGCTATAATAAGGATAGCCCCAGCCATAATAGCCATAATACCAAGGATCATACCAGCCATAATAGCCACTATACCAAGGATCGTACCATCCATAATAGCGCGAATACCAGTAAGGGCTGCGGCCGTACCACCCATAGAACCAAGGATCGTAGAAATCGTCGAAGCGATACATACGACGGCTGTAGGTGTATTCATCATCGTCATCGAATTGTAATTCTTTTCCATAAACAATGGAGTCGTCGACGTATGAGCTATCCGGGTACACACCCTTCTCGAGATCGAATTCGATAATATCGTTACCGATACTATCGCCATCAAGCTTCTGATAATTGCTGCGGAAATGTCCACGACGATTATACTCATCGACATTGCGGACTTCTCCAACATAACGATCAGTGTAATCCGTCAGATCCGTTTCAACAGTTTTAGCAACTTTGTCGGTCTTCTTCGGGGTGAAATACATGTCGTCATTCTGAGCAAACACAACCAGTGGCATTGCCAAAATGAACAAAGAGATTAGAAATTGCTTTTTCATTGTCTTACCTCCTATTATTGTTTAATTGTTACTGTTCGTATATTATATTAATGTGTCAATCGCAATAGAGCTTTTTTCACATTGCAAAATTATCTATAAAATCTATGCAAAATTAAGGATTTTCCCTAATAGGAAGTAGGTTTTTCCCTATTTTTTATAACTTTGTAAGCAAAAATCATGCATTTATGAGATACTTATTGGCAAAATTCAGATTCGTAGCAAACGATAATTCACACATTGTCGAGGACGAGAATATACAACAGGATGCATCCGACCTACTTTGTGCAATGGCTGGAGATGTGGGGTTTGAATCGTTTGAGGAGATTCCTGGCGGCGTTAACGGCTATATACAAGAGACCTTATTCAATCGAGAGAATATAGAGGGGATGCTGGAAGAGTGGCCGTTCGAAGATATTAAAATTGAATATACAATCGAGGAAATTGCCCAACAAGATTGGAATTCGACCTGGGAAGAGGAAGGCTTTGAACCAATTGTTATCGACGACAAAATTTGTATCTATGATGCCAGGCGTGGAGAATCACCGGCAATCGCTAAAATAAATATCGGTATTAAGGCGGTTAACTCTTTTGGCACAGGTACACACGAGACCACACAAATGGTTGTCGGCGCAATGTTAAACACCGACATGAACGGCAAGAAGATGCTCGATTGCGGTTGTGGAACCGGCATTCTCTCGATTGTGGCGAGCAAATTGGGAGCGAGAGAGGTTGTTGGTTACGACATCGACGAATGGTGTATTGAAAACACAAAGCACAATGCAAAATTAAACAATGTCGAGAACATCAGAGTGATGTTAGGTGGTGCAGAGGTGTTGAGCGATGTAGAAGATAGATTTGACGTTGTAGCGGCCAATATCAATAGGAATATTATTGTGGCCGACCTCTACAGATGGGTTTCGCTAATGACAGAAAAAGGTATTATGATTCTTAGCGGATTCTTTGAGGAAGATGTTGCGATTATCGAGAAAGAAGCAAAGAAATATAGACTTAAGATATCTGATTGTAAAGTTGAATCGGGATGGGCGTGCATCGCTTTAGTACATATTTAACCGGTTCCATCTTACACATTGTAAATAAATTATTTACCACTCGTCTGCTCTATTGCCAATGGTCTGCTTCTTCAGGTCGTAATACGAACCGTTGTAGATGTTGAAATCAACGTAACCTTTAATGCCTGGCAACTTGCCCGCATCAGTGTGTTGCCAGAACTTCCAAGGGCCGTTATACTCTATCCGGTCGACATAATAATGTGCTATCCAATATGGATAGTCGTCGAAGACCGGTGCATTAAGGTATTTCTGCTTAAACTTGTAATATGTGTAAAGAATCGGCTTCACATGGTAGCGGTCTTCCACTATGTGAAACCACGTGAGGATATCGCGCTGGAACTCCTCTATCGTCCTGTTTTCGGGGAAATACTCCACATCGAGCACCGGGGGCAGATCGCCCTCCTCAAGTTTCACCTTATCAAGGAAATAGTATGCTTGCTCGCGAGGTGTCGACTTATTCGACCAGAAGTGATATGCGCCCCTTATATATCCGTTCTCTCTCGCCTGATAGAAATTATCCTCGAAGCACTCATCGAGCCTATCGGCACCCTCTGTGGCTTTTATCATTATAAACCTCAGTGGACAACCGTTGATCATCGCATGACGTAGCTCTTGCCAATCGATATCGCCTTGATAATGTGAGATATCGATGCCTTGTATCTCGTAGCCATTGGGGTATTTTGCGTCGCCATATAACCCACGCCAGCGGAATCCCGTAGGACTGACGAAGAAATAGTAGAATGCCCACACGTAGAGCGACACGATGAGTATCATGCCTATTACGACGGCCCATCGCGGCATCGACTTCAGCAAAGGGCGTTTGCGCTTACGTGACTTTCGGCGAGTGGGATTCTTCTTGTTGGGCATTCTTTTAGTGATTATCTATAGGCAGATTATAGGAATATAAAATAAAAAATCAAGGCCCCTGCGCGAGCAAGAGCCTTGAATCTGCTTCTTACTGCTGTTCGAGTTGAAGTGTCTTCGTAGGCTTGTCGCACACTTCGGCCGGTCCCCAGTATTGTATCGGTCCTGGGTACACATAGCATGTCTGCTTTGCCCACTCATCGCGCATTGATGCGAAAGCCTTGAACGGCTTGCCGTCGAGCTCAACGAGTGCCTTACGGATAACGGGCTTCATCTCGCCGTTACGACGTTCCATATTCATCATCATCGTGATGGGCACTCCGCCGGCTTTCCACTCAAATGTGGGAGCTGTGGTATTCTTCACGATAGCCATGTAGCCCGTCTTTCCGTTGGCAATGAGTTGTGCGGCGCTTGTTCCGAGAGCATAGCAATAGTCGGCGTCGAAGTTCGACGGAGCGGCGCAACGTCCTTCATATCCGAAGAAATGATGCTGCGGAGCGAACTTGCCCACGTATTTTTCTTCCTTCTTCCAAGCCTGAAGCTTGTCGGCCACCATTTCCGAAATGAGCTTTTCGGTTTCGATGAGCGACACCTGTACGTTTCCGTGTGGGTCTCTGTCGAGCGACAACTGACGTGCCACTCCCTCTGGCAATGTAGCGAATGTGTCGGCATTCTCTTTCGTCAGGTGAGCAAGGATATACTCGCGCTGAGCCTGCTTGTCGAGGTCGCGATAGTCGTCGCCGTGAGCTGCCAACAGGTCGTTGAGCTCTTGTATGAGTCGGCCGATAGCCGGGATAAACTCGATGAGTCCTTCTGGAATGAGCACCACACCGAAGTTGTCGCCATTCTGAGCGCGATAAGCCACCGTCTGCGCGATGTTCTCCACGATATCGTTCAGGCTCTGGTCGTTAGCTTCTATTTCTTCCGAAATGAGGCAGATGTTTGGTTGTGTCTGCAATGCGCATTCGAGTGCGATGTGCGAAGCAGAGCGTCCCATCAGCTTCACAAAGTGCCAATACTTGCGGGCAGAGTTACAATCGCGCTCAATGTTTCCGATGAGCTCTGAGTATGTCTTTGTCGCCGTATCGAATCCGAAGCTTGTCTCTATCTGGTCGTTCTTCAGGTCGCCGTCGATTGTCTTCGGGCATCCGATCACCTGCACTCCATATTGCTTTGCCGCATAGTATTCTGCGAGCACGCATGCGTTGGTGTTTGAGTCGTCGCCGCCGATGATAACGATAGCGTTGATGTTGAGCTCGCGGATAATCTCAAGTCCTTTTTCGAACTGCTCCACCTTCTCGAGCTTTGTGCGTCCCGAGCCAATCATGTCGAAACCGCCGGTGTTGCGATACTCATCGACAAACTCTTTTGTAATCTCAACATATTTATGGTCAACCAATCCGCCAGGGCCCATCAGGAATCCGTAAAGACGGTTTTCGGGATTGAGTTTCTTCACCGTGTCAAAGAGTCCGGTTATGACGTTGTGTCCTCCAGGAGCCTGACCGCCTGAGAGTATCACGCCCACGTTCATCTTAACATTTTTCACCTCGCCCTGTGCGAACTCCACGAGTGGCATTCCGTAAGTGTTCGGGAACAGCTGTTTAATCTCTTCCTGATTGTCGACGCTTGTTGTCGGTGCGCCTTCCACGAGTTTCACTCCCCCTTGCAATGCCACGGGCAGCTTTGGCTGATACGCCGCACGTGCTTTCTGTAATTCACTTGTTTTCATACATTTATTTAAATAAGACATTTCGTTATAGCCACAACCTCCCCTCGGCGCTCCTCCCCATGCGCCTTTCATTTGATGCAAAGGTACAAAAAACATCTGAAACCACCAAATTTTAGAAGTCGCTAAAGTGTTAAAATCAGCAGCGCATCGGGACAAGATACTAATATAATTCTTTATTAAAGTTTCGCAAGCTCCGCTTGCTCTCTGTAAACAGGGAGGTAACTCCTTGTCTTCTTGTCTCCTTCAACTTGCAACTGCTTGCTGATGAGCAAAGCGAATAAGGTTGAGTTAACAATCTATATACTAAATAACTCTGGAGAAAACGCCTTCGCAAAGACGTCGATAAATTTGCTTCAAAGTTACAAAAAACTTGCAAGAATATGGCAAAAAACGTTAGAAAAATGCGAAAAATTAATAGCAAAAAACACCTTTTTTTTCGCACTTTTTCCGCTTAATTCTTTGCAAAGTCTTGTGTACATCCTGCCTTCAATGCCTGTCACAAGAAAATGAACATACAATTTAGCTAGCTTAATATCAGTAAATTACAAGCAAGTGGGCGACTACCATGTGTCATTAATGTCATTTGTCATTAATGTCATTAAGGATTTGTCATTATGAGGGGGGCGTTTTCAGGCCACAATAAAGAAATATTTATATATAAATATTTCTTTATTGTGAGGTTTTTCGCGATTTGTTTTTTCTTAATGACACTTATGACTAATGACACTAATGACACCTATGACATATAGAATATTTTTCAAACATGTATCACTGCAACTCACTGATAATCAGCGTAGAAAAGTAAAAAGCCAGAAAATCGGCCGTTTTTTTACAGATTTTTGCCCCGCGGCGAGGCAAAAAATTTGGAGGTGTCGAGGAAAATTAGTACCTTTGTAATAAATAATAGCCCCCACCCTATAGGAACTATAGTGACTATAGTGACTATAAAAAAAGAGCCGCCCCGCCCACGACATCAGAGCCACATAAACGCAAGAAAACTGCTCCTTATGTCAAAGTAAATGATTAATTAAGTGAGAAAAAAATGGTTTTTTCTTTGCAAGAAAAGAAGTTTTTGCTATATTTGCAATTATTATCTGACCCTACGACTATGACAAGCAAGAGAAAACTTAAAAAACAGATTAATGACATTTGCTCCATTCTGCTTGCAGAGTGCTTTGCAAAACTAATTGAATGCGAGAACAGCAACGAGGAGAACATCGATGCTATACTCAAGTCGATAATGACAATGAACGACGACTACACGCGGCGAATATCGCACGTGGAACCGGGAATGAAGCCTAACGAATACTTCAAAGACCTGATCAACTCGTTCAACACACATGTCGACGAAATAATCGACAACATAACAAGCATCAACTGAAAACGGCTATGAAAAGACTTTGTAACTGGCTTCTGTACAGAGTAATGGGCTGGCAGAAAAATATTACCGTGCCCCTACCCCGCAAGTATATCATCTGCCTCGCACCACACACAAGCAACTGGGACTTCCTGATTGGACAACTATACTCGCGCGCTGAAGGCACACGCATCAACTTCCTGATGAAGAAAGAATGGTTCTTCTGGCCACTGGGACCAATCTTCAGGCGCATGGGAGGAATACCCGTATTCAGGAGCAAGAACACAAGCCTGACCGACAACCTCGCCGAAGAGGCACGCAAAGCCGACACTTTCGTGCTATGCATAACGCCCGAAGGCACACGAAAGGCAACCGACTACTGGAAACGGGGATTCTACTACATCGCCCAGAAAGCACAGATCCCGGTACTGCTCTTCGGACTCGACTTCGCCACAAAAACCATCACGTGCACAAAAGAATTCATTCCATCGGGCGACATAGAAAACGAAATGCTGGAGATAAAGGCATATTTCAAAGACTTCAAAGGTAAAAAACCACAAAACTTCACAACAGGTATCAGCTAATGAAAACCAGCCCTAAATTTTTCTCCACGCTACTGCTCGCATGCATGTTAACAATATGTACGGAAGTAAGTGGCCAGACAAACGGATGGGGAAAAACCAACTACCGCGGACACGGATGGGTGGAAAACAAGTCACGACCATTTGAAATAACAAAGGGCCTTGACGGACGACACCTGGCATTATGGGCAAGTCACGGAATATATTACGACGCAGAGAAGATGATTTGGAAATGGCAACGCCCAAATCTCTTCTGCACTACTGAAGACCTCTTCACACAAACGATAGTGGTGCCTTACCTGATGAAGATGCTCGAAAACGCAGGTGCAAACGTATTCTCCCCACGTGAGCGCGACTGGCAGAAAAACGAGTATATCGTTGATAACAACACACACACCGCACCCTATTTCACTCACGACGCCAAATGGATTCCCACCGCGGCGAAGGGATTTGCAATGCACCAAGGGGTTTACTACGACGGCGAGAACCCATTCACCGCAGGCACCGCACTGATGACGACATCTACTAAGCGGAAAGCATCAGTCAGCACCGCTTCATACCAGCCTAACATCACAGAAGAAGGGCGCTACGCCGTATATGTAAGCTACCAGAGCACACCTGAAAGCGTGCAAGACGCGCAATACTTAGTCTATCACAAAGGACAATGCACCGAATACAGAGTGAACCAGCAAATGGGCGGAGGCACATGGGTTTATCTGGGCACATTCGACTTCGACAAAGGATGTAACGAGTTTAACCGTGTTGTAGTCACCAACCATTCACGGAAAAAGGGCATTGTGACAACCGATGCCGTGCGATTCGGAGGAGGAATGGGCAACATCGAGCGAGGCGGCGACATAAGCCATATGCCACGATGCCTCGAAGGTGCACGATACTACGCACAATGGGCAGGAGCGCCCTACTCGGTATATAGCACCCGTAACGGCGAGAACGACTATGCCGACGACATCAACGTGCGCTCGCTGATGACTAACTGGCTCTCGGCAGGTAGTATTTACAACCCCGCGAAGGTAGGACTCAGTGTCCCGATAGAACTCTCGCTGGCCATTCATAGCGACGCAGGGTACGACCGATTCGGACACTCACTCGTCGGAAGCCTCGCCATATGCACAACCGACTTCAACGACGGACGACTCGGAAGCGGAGCATCGAGAATGATGTCGAAAGACTTTGCGACAATGCTACTCAACAACGTTACAACCGACCTGGGGAAAATATACGGCACATGGGCAAAGCGCTATCTTTGGGACAGGAACTACTCCGAGACACGATTGCCCGACATGCCTTCAGCCATTCTCGAGACATTGTCGCATCAGAACTTTCCCGACATGCTTTACGGACAAGATCCTAACTTCCGTTTCGACATGGCGCGCTCAATATACAAAACAGTGCTCAGATTCGTATCCGAACAACACAACGAGCGTTGCATCGTGCAACCATTGCCGCCAATGAACTTCGCGGTAGAGTTTATTGCGAAAAACAAGGTGAAGCTATCATGGATGCCCCAACGCGATGAGCTGGAACCGACAGCTATGCCGACTGAATTCTGCCTATATACCGCCACGGGCGAAGCCTCTTTCGACAACGGTAAAATCATCAAAGGCACAAGTACGACTATTAAACTTGAACCCGGCGTAAAATACAACTTCCGCATAACCGCCATCAACGACGGAGGTGAAAGTTTCCCTTCTGAAACCCTAACGGCATTTCATAATGATGATGACTCGCAGAGAATACTCATCGTAAATTGCTTTAACCGTCTGTCTGCCCCCGACATTGTTGATAATGATAGCATTCAAGGCTTCAACATGGATAGCGACATGGGAGTAAGTTACGGGCTTACCGCCGGCTGGGTAGGACGCCAATTATGTTTCGACAAGAACGGAATAGGAAGTGAATCGGAAAGCGGACTCGGATATAGTGGCAATGAGATGGCAGGTCATTTCATAATGGGCAACACTTTCGACTACCCCTCTATTCACGCCGACGCCATTAAAGAATCGGGCAACTACCAGATATCGAGTTGCTCAGTGGGGGCTCTTTTGGCAGGGCAGGTGAATATGCGCGAATACGATTGTGTAGATATCATCATGGGCCTACAACGTAATGTGCCACATGCAACGAGATTCTACAAGACATTCACTCCTCAGTTGCAAGGCCTCGTCAACGATTATACACGACACGGAGGTGCACTTCTCGTCAGCGGGTCGTATATTGTTTCCGACATGAAAGAACCCGCCGAACAAGCCTTTTTACAAAACACCCTCCGACTAACGCCCGACACATTGGTCGCTTTCGCCCCACCGACAATGGTGAACGGCCTCGGGCTTTCGTTCGACATCTACTCACAACCAAATCACAAGCAGATAACCGTGGGAAGAGCCGACAGCAGTTTGCCGGCTGAGGGAGCTATTTGCGCAATGCAATTCGATGACGGACGAAGTGCGGCAACAGCTTACAAAGGCAATGACTACAGAGTATTTACAATGACATTCCCATTCGAATGCATTGTATCACCGAATACACGACAGAAAATAATGAGTGGAATATTGAATTACCTACTAAAATAATTTTACTATGTATAAGATTCAAGCCAACAAATCGGGATCGCGCACAATAGAGGTTGAAGAGTCCCACCTGAACACAATAAAAGAATATGCCCTGCTTGAAGGGCTTGTGGATAGTCACGGCGTCATCGACGAAGATGTGCTTGACAAACTAAAGTTCAATATCCGATCACTATTGGAGAACGGACACGGGAACAAGCAAATTTTGGATTTGTGTCTCGACGTAGTATATAACAACAACATGAAGGCATTCGGACTTGCACAATTGATTGAGCTTTACCGAAAGTGGAAACACTCGCATGAGGACGAAGCAGCCGAGACTCTTCCCGAACAAGAGCAGCCGAACTATTGATGTTATAACAAAGAAACGTACGATGCAGCTTTCCGATTTCTTACCTACAACACGAAAAGAGTGCCAACTACGAGGATGGGATGAACTCGATATCATACTCTTCTCGGGCGATGCTTACATCGATCACCCTTCGTTTGGAGCAGCTGTCATCGGACGTATACTTGAAAAACACGGCTATCGAGTCGCAATTGTGCCACAACCCGATTGGCACGGTGATTACCGCGATTTTAAGAAGCTTGGTCGACCGAGACTTTATTTCGGAATTGCTCCAGGATGTATGGACTCGATGGTGAACAAATATACAGCCAACAAACGTCTCAGAAGTCAGGATGCATACAGTCCGGATGGTAGGCATGATTGCCGACCGGAATACCCGACAATAGTTTACACACAGATATTGAAAAAACTATTCCCTGATGTTCCTGTTGTGCTCGGAGGAATAGAGGCTTCAATGCGCAGGCTTACGCACTACGACTATTGGCAAGATTCGTTACGAAAATGCATTTTGTGCGACTCGGGAGCAGACATGATAATATATGGCATGGGGGAAAAGCCAGTTGTCAAAGTGGCAGAAGAACTGGATAAAGGCAAGAAAATCAACGAGATAAAAGACATCCCACAAACCGTCTTTATAACAACTGAAAAGGGTATTCCCAACGGATTTACCGACGACGACATCATACTCCACTCTCACGAGGAATGCATCAGAAACAAAAAGTCGCAGGCGGAAAACTTCAAGCACATCGAAGAAGAATCAAACAAGATGCATGCTGCTCGATTGTTGCAGAAGGTAGATTCAAAGTGGGTTGTCGTCAATCCTCCTTTTCCACCAATGACAACTGAAGAACTCGACGAAAGTTTCGACCTCCCATATACGCGCTTGCCTCATCCTAAATATAAGGGAAAGACAATCCCTGCTTATGAGATGATTAAAAACTCAATAAACATTCATCGCGGGTGTTTCGGAGGGTGCGCTTTCTGTACAATATCAGCGCATCAGGGTAAATTCATTGTTTGCAGAAGCAAGGAAAGCATTCTCCGAGAAGTGAGGAAAGTGGTTGCACAACCCGATTTCAAAGGATATCTCTCCGATCTTGGAGGACCTTCAGCAAACATGTATGGGATGCATGGGAACAACACTAAAGCATGCGAGGTGTGTAAACGCCCTTCGTGCATACATCCGAAAGTTTGCCCAAACCTCAACACCGACCACAGCAAACTGACAGAGATATATCGCGAAGTTGACAAAGTGCCTGGTGTAAAAAAGAGCTTTATAGGTTCAGGAGTAAGATACGACCTCCTGCTGCATCATTCAAAAGATGAAGCAATAAACAAAGCGGCCCGCGAATATACACGCGAACTAATTGTTCACCATGTAAGTGGACGACTGAAAGTTGCACCTGAGCACACTTCCGACCACGTACTAAACTTAATGCGAAAGCCTTCTTTCAACTTGTTCAAGGAATTCAAACGCGTCTTCGACAATATAAACAAGAGTGAGAATCTTAACCAACAGATTATTCCATATTTCATCAGTTCACACCCAGGATGCACTGAAGAAGATATGGCTGAGCTAGCTGTTGAGACAAAAGCACTTAACTTTCAACTTGAGCAGGTTCAAGACTTTACACCTACGCCAATGACCGTAAGCACCGAGACATGGTATACAGGATATGATCCCTATACGTTACAACCGGTGTTCAGCGCAAGAAATCAGAAAGAAAAACTCGCACAACGCATGTTCTTCTTCTGGTATAAGCGTGAAGAACAAAACGCAATAGCATCCGAACTTAAACGCATAGGAAGAAGTGACTTGATTGACAAGCTTGTTCCTGGAAGCAGATACTGGCAAAAGGACAAAGCCACTAACAAACAAGCAACAAAGTCAAAGAATATCTACAAAAAAAGTCAGAAAAGAAATCGCAAGAGATAACCTTCTTAAATTGTATCTAACACTTCCGACTCATCATTTTCTTGTATCTCTTCTTGTGGTTCTTCTGATGTTTTTCTAATTACCACAGACTTAAACCAATCCTTTAACACACCTCCATATTGTTCTTGTGAATCGGATATAAGGATTATTGATTGCGAGCCGTCATTAAGCACGGGACCAAGACACATCCCCTCGTAGTTAGCCAGTGTGCTGCGAAATAGAGAGAGTGTCGTCTTCCACTCTGCCACAAGTTGTTTTTCCAATGGCTTTACATCCTCACTTATCGAAGAAGATTTCAACATTGACTCAAATGTGGGTTTGACATTGTAAATCCTACACAAAGCAAAAGCTCCTGAATAAAGCTCAGGCACATAAAACTCACGCTCAAGCACAAGCAACGAACCATCATCGAGAGCAGCAAGTGCACTCACACCGTTAGCATACTTCCAAGAGGCTTGCCTGGCACTGGGGGTTTCGCACACATATAGATATTCGTTTTCTTTTTGCAAACCATCTGTAAACTTCTGCAAGCGAAGACGATTGGCCAATCCGTTTTTTGGAGTTGCCACTTCGCCGTCAATGGGCAACGTAGATTCAGATATTGTCCATATAGCATGCTCAGAATTGGAATATGTAAGCGCCTCATATCCAAGATTCGGAGCCGATTTGCTCAACGATGCTGCCCTACCCGTCTGTCGACCATCCAAATCGTACTCGATTATCATATTATCAGTCTCACCGCTAATGAGCAAAGTATTTCGCCCTCTCATATAAGCTATTCCCTCTTGATCGCGATTAGCACCGCTACCGGCAACATGCCCTTCGTATTCAACAGAAACAATATCTCCCGATAGAGAATCGACAACAATTGCAAACATCTCAAATCCGTCATCTGTCGATTTATCATCTACGACTGCATAATGATTGCCTCCGAGATACGTAATGCCACTATAATTAGCGGCTGGAACGTATGTGGGAAATGCCTTCTGGTTATTCTCCCTAACAAGTTCCCAATGTTCAGTAGATTGAGCAATGACGGGAATATAATATGCAGATAAAAGCAAAATGATATTCAAAATCTTATTCATAAACTTATACTCATGATTTAATTATTCACGTGCAAATATAATTCTTCATTTAAAAATAATACCATGTTTTAGGTATTTTTAGTACAAATATAACATATTTTCAAAATGCTTTTCGTTTACGTCTGTTTTTTTTTCTACTTTTGCTAAACTTTTAAAAGGATTACAATGAAGTTGTCGGAACTTAAAACAGGAGAAAGTGGAATCATCGTCAAGGTGAACGGATATGGTGGTTTCAGAAAGCGGATTATCGAGATGGGATTTATAAAAGGAAAGACCATAGAATCGCTTCTGAACGCTCCACTCATGGACCCTGTCAAATATAAGATAATGGGATATGAGGTATCGTTGCGCCGTTCTGAAGCTGAGATGATTGATATTATCACTAACAAAGACGCCGAAGATAATGACAACTACAACGAACCAGCAATAATTCGTGACGACATTGATGACGCTGAACGACTACAACGTCTTGCGCGTAAGAAGCGTAGGGAGATAAATATTGCGCTTGTAGGAAATCCTAATTGCGGAAAGACATCTTTGTTTAATTTCGCCTCTGGCGCTCACGAGCGTGTGGGCAACTATGCCGGAGTGACAGTAGATGCAAAAAGCGGACATACCGATTTCGAAGGATATCGGCTTAATCTTGTTGATCTTCCGGGCACTTACTCTCTTTCAGCGTATTCTCCTGAAGAGCTTTACGTAAGAAAACAACTTATCGAGCATACTCCCGATATAGTCATTAATGTAATCGACGCAAGCAATATAGAACGTAACCTCTACCTCACCACACAACTTATCGACATGAACATACCTATGGTATGTGCACTGAACATGTTTGACGAAACTGAAAAAAGAGGCGATAAGTTTAATCTCCACACCCTCTCCACCCTGCTCGGTGTTCCTATGATTCCCACTGTATTTACAACTGGTCGAGGTGTTAAGATGCTTTTCCACATCATCATCAACATGTATGAGGGTGAGTTCTATGTCGACAAAGAGGGCAAGATCAGCCCTGAAGTGGCTAAAGAAATACAAGAGTGGCACAACGAATGGGAAGCAACCGACGAACACGAAGCGCATGAAGAAGATTATGCCAACGGCGATAGTCCTAAAAATAATGTTGCACGGCATATTCACATCAACTATGGGCATGAGATTGAGAACGGCATAGCTGATATTCAGAAGTTTCTTAAGCAACACAACGAATTGCGCCGTCATTACTCCACCCGCTATCTTTCTATCAAACTTCTTGAGCACGACAGCGAAGCGGAAAGAGTGGTAAGCACACTCCCAGACGCTGATAAGATATTTCAAGCACGTAACATTGCTGCGCAACGTGTACTTGAGGAGACACACGCCGACAGTGAAACGCGCATAATGGATGCAAAATACGGATTCATTCACGGCGCACTCAAGGAGGCTGGATACAAAAGAGGCGAAGATGAGGATGTATATAGCACTACGCATCACATCGACAAAGTGATAACAAATCGATATCTCGGATTCCCAATCTTTTTCATAATCCTATTCCTTGTGTTTGAGATAACATTCTCACTTGGACAGTATCCGATGGATTGGATAGAGTCAGCAGTCGGATGGCTTGGCAAGTTGGTAAGTTCATTTATGCCCGAAGGACCTATCAAAGATATGCTCATCGACGGTGTGATAGGTGGCGTGGGATCAGTTATAGTCTTCCTACCGCAGATTCTCATCCTCTATGCATTCATATCGTTTATGGAAGACTCCGGTTATATGTCGCGAGCAGCATTCATAATGGATAAGTTGATGCACGGCATAGGGCTTCATGGCAAATCGTTCATACCGCTGATAATGGGATTTGGATGCAACGTGCCGGCAGTGATGGCCACACGTACAATAGAGAGTAAGCGAAGCAGACTGATCACTATGCTAATACTCCCGCTTATGAGTTGCTCGGCAAGACTACCTATTTACATAATGATAGTCGCCACATTCTTTGCGCCATCACACCGCGCAGGCATTATGATATCGTTATATGCAGTGGGCATCATTATGGCTGCATTTATGGGGCGCGTACTCAGCAGATTGGTAATCAAGGGCGAGGATGTTCCTTTCGTAATGGAACTGCCGCCATACAGATTCCCCACATGGAAAGCCATCGGGCGTCACACATGGGAGAAAGGACGTGAATATCTGAAGAAAATGGGAGGAATAATCCTAGTGGCAAGCATCATAGTCTGGGCATTGGGATATTTCCCACGACAAACAGACATCACTACCAACGATAGCCATTCGATAGAACAAAGCTATATAGGAAGAATAGGAAAGACAATCGAGCCGTTATTCCAGCCACAGGGATTCGATTGGAAGCTCGACGTTGCCCTGCTTTCAGGAGTCGGAGCAAAAGAGATTGTCGCTTCAACAATGGGTGTGCTTTATGCTGAAGACGCATCGATTGCCGAAGATAACGGCGGCACCGACAAATATACCCGCCTGAACAAAGCAATGACCGACGACGGCATAACTACCCTCAGTGCATATTGCTTCCTGCTCTTCGTGGTGCTCTACTTCCCATGTATAGCAACAATTGCCGCCATCAAGAATGAAACAGGTTCGTGGCGATGGGCTATATTCGCCGCAATATATACCACTCTGCTCGCTTGGATAATCTCTGCACTGGTGTTCCAAATAGGGAGAATAATGGGGGCATAAAGCAAATTCTAAAAGACTAGACGAACCAGAGGATATGGATAATCCGGGAAAAATGTAAACTGAAGTTTAAATAATGTATAAAGCAATATTTCTCGATATTGACGGCACACTCGTAAGTTTTAAGACTCACCTCATACCCCAGTCGACCGTAGATGCTCTCACCATCGCACGGCAGAGAGGCATTAAGATAATCATATCTACCGGGCGACCACCACACATCATAACCAATCTCGGACAAATCTCCAATCTCATCGACGGGTACATATCTACAAACGGAGCATATTGCTACATCGGTGACAAAGACGTAAACTTCAGTGTTATAGAGAAATGCGATGTCGATTACATCGTCAGTCGTTGCGAAGAGATACACACACCCATCATTATAGTAACCCGCGACGATATGGCAGTCCTAGGGCAAGGCGAGGCTTTCGACCGTCTGTTCGTAGATATGCTCAACATCCACAATATTGCCACCGATCAAAATCATGCACGTCGGATGCTCACTCAACCCGTTATACAACTCACGCCATTTATCGATGAGGCAACCGAGCGCGACATCGTTGCCCACACCTCGCATTGCACAAGCGGACGCTGGCACCCTGAGTTCACCGACATCACATCTTCGGCAGCCGACAAAGGTAAAGGACTCCTTACAATGGCGGCAGCAATGGGTATCGATATCGAAGAGACAATTGCCTTCGGCGACGGAGGAAACGACATCCCCATCATCAGACAAGCAGGGCTCGGCATTGCAATGGGCAACGCATGCGACCAGCTAAAGCAAGAATCGCAATATGTGACAACAGAAATCGACAATGACGGAATAATGAAAGCCTTGAAGCATTTCAGAGTCATATAAAGCATGGTACTTATTCATAAAGAAATTATCACTCTCAACAAAAAGCCTCTTTAATCGCATTAAACAGGCACTTAAGTCAAACATAAGAGCCTCTTTAGTCAAACATAAAGGCCCCTTTAGTCAAACATACCGAGTACTTTAGTCGCTAGGTATAAATCAATTATCAAAGCATTCAGTGCAAAAAAAATGTTTAATTATTTTGTACTCCGCCCTTTTTGCACTACCTTCGCAGTCGGAAACTAAATCAATGTGTAAAATATGAAGATTACGGATTTTAACTTTGCCGGTAAGAAGGCAATCGTGCGCGTTGACTTCAACGTGCCTCTTGATGAAAACGGAGTAGTAACTGACGACACTCGCATACGCGGTGCTCTGCCCACACTGAAGAAGGTGCTTGCCGATGGCGGTGCACTGATAATGATGTCGCACATGGGTAAACCAAAGGGAAAAGTTAACCCTAAACTGTCGCTGAGCCAGATTGTAGGTAAGGTGTCGGAACATCTGGGTGTAGATGTGAAGTTTGCTGAGGATTGCGGAAATGCCTCTGAAGCTGCTGAGGCTTTGAAGCCAGGCGAGGCATTGCTGCTCGAGAACCTGCGCTTCTATCCCGAAGAAGAGGGTAAGCCCGTAGGTGTGGAAAAGGGTACTCCTGAGTACGACGAGGCAAAGAAGGAAATGAAAGGCCGTCAGAAAGACTTCGCCAAAAAACTCGCTTCATACGCTGACGTATATGTGAACGACGCCTTTGGCACCGCTCACCGCAAACACGCCTCTACTGCTGTTATCGCCGACTATTTCGATGCCGACGCAAAGATGCTCGGTTTCCTTATGGAGAAAGAGGTGACAGCTATCGATAACGTACTGAAAAACGCTCAGCACCCATTCACCGCTATCATCGGAGGATCGAAAGTAAGCTCTAAGCTTGCTGTGATTAAGAACCTTCTCGACAAGGTTGACAACCTGATTATCGGTGGCGGAATGGGATATACTTTCATTAAGGCACAGGGCGGCCATATCGGCGACTCGCTCCACGAGGATGAGTTGATGCCAGAGGCACTGAATGTGATTGCTGCTGCTAAGGAGAAGGGTGTGAACCTGAGTCTTTCTGTTGCAACAGTAGCAGGCAACGCTTTCTCTAATGATGCTGATCGTCAGGTGGTTGACATCTACAACATTCCCGACGGTTGGGAAGGAATGGATGCCAGCGACGCAAGTTTGGCAAACTGGAAAAAGATTATCCTCGCCTCGAAGACAATTCTCTGGAATGGTCCTGTGGGCGTGTTTGAGTTCGAAAACTTCGCTCATGGCACTGGCGAAATAGCAAAATATGTTGCTGAGGCAACACAGAATAATGGTGCATACTCGCTTGTCGGTGGCGGCGACTCAGTTGCAGCTGTTAACAAGTTCGGCCTTGCCGATCAAGTCAGCTACGTATCGACAGGTGGCGGTGCAATGCTTGAAGCTATCGAAGGAAAGACTCTCCCGGGCGTAGCAGCTATAAAAGGAGAATAGTATTCCTATATAACTAAATAAGTAATCGGGATGTAGCATTGAAACTACATCCCGATTTT
>CACZRN010000020.1 GCA_902783625.1 uncultured Prevotellaceae bacterium | reverse complement strand
TGCAAGTCGCCATAGCCGCGCTCCCAGTGGTCGCCGAGGATGCGGACAGTGGGCTGAAGAGGCTGATTCCATATCATCCTTACATACTTCACATTCTTAGTTTCAGAGTTTAGAGAGGTATAGACCACGTTGTGCTTCTGCCTGTATTTCACTACGATATCGCCACTTGAGAACACGCCCTGATCATATCTCAACGTGAACACCTCATCGTCGGTCTCCACCTCTACCACATTAGGAAGAAAGACATCGCCAAGTGTTCTCCACAATTGGCTGTCCTTACCTTGCAAGTCGAATGCCTCGCCAAAGACATCTGCCGACTTGCTTCCTACAATCACTGCGCCCGACACAGCGGCGGCACGCTTTAGAAAATCTCGTCTGTCCATATAGTTTAGTTGAAAAGTGAAAGTTGAAAATTGAAAATTATGATTACCCGCGAGGGAGGAGAGTCGTGTGACAAATCGTCGGGGCAAGCGTATTCGCCCTACTGATTCATTGCTCGCAGGATGAAATCCACTATCGGTTGTGGGTTGTAGAGTGAGTGAGGATGATGCCCTACCGACGGCTTATGTATCACCTGAATTGGCTGCCCGAGTTGCCGCATCTTATCTTCAAACACCTTAGTATTGTACTTATATTTCACTCCGACATCAGCGTCACCCACCACATGCAATATCGGAATGCGCGCTTTCGCCATCTTTTCGGCATGATCCAATGGGTTTCCGTGCCACTGGAGTGCCTCGCTCTCGTTAGCGAAGCCATAGGCAGCGAGCATTTTCCGTGTGTCATCGCCATTTTGAGGTAGGCTCATAGGCCACTGTTTAATATCCATCACAGGAGCATCGGCATAGATGCAAGCCACCTTCTTCGGGTTACGGGCTGCCCAGTTGTATATAATCAGTCCACCCCGACTCATTCCCTCAAGTGCCATCTTGCGTGAGAAACCGGCGGCTACCATTCGTTTATAGAAAGCATCCCAGCGTTTCAGTGCTCGCTCCGAGCCGTAGAGATCAGCCACATCGCAATAAGCTACATGATATCCGCGCTCCAACAAGTCGATGTCTGTCTGCGGTTCATGTCCCCAAAAGCGTGCGCGCCATATCCACGGATGGCCCTTTGCCACAACCTTAGGCTCAACAATCTTGCAGTTTACACCATCGCTCACGAAGTCATAACCGGTGTATCCGTGGAAGTTAAAAGTCGTGGCATCTTTCTTATAAAACATCTCAGCCGACGCATCTACTGCCTTGCCATGCTCGAGAGTCATCAGGTGGTTGTAGGCTTTCAGCGCCATCCATCCTGCTCCCAGTGCCGATGGGTGCAGCTTGTCGGGTAGCAGACCGGCGTCCCATGTATTGCCGAGCAGGTTGTTCATATTGATAATGTCGAGGTTGTTCTTATAAGCCAGCTCCTCAATCATCGGGCGTACCATCTGTTCCACATAGTCGCCGCGGATGTCCCAATCGGTAAGAGGAAGGAAGCAGCGAATGGGTGTGAGCAGGATAATGCGCGGATGCGACGGCAGGTTGCGATAGGAATCGATAAAAGCCTGATAGTCGGCCATGAAATCGTCTTTGTATTTCCAGTTTTTCGACTTTGTGTCGTTGGTGCCAAACTTAATGAGCACTATGTCTGGCTGCCACTCAAGCGACTCTTTATACTGCGAGGTGGTCACGTAGGGGAAATCGCCCTTCAGCAACATTGTAGTCGCCGAAACGCCGTAGTTCCTCACTTCGTAGCCGTCGCCTAGATATTGTTGCAACTGTGCGGGATAGTGGAAGTGCTCGCGATCGGTAATACCGTGACCGAAAGTGATGCTGTTGCCGATGCACGCCACCTTTTTCTTCTGGCCATACATCTGCGGAATAGAGAGCACACAAGCTGCGAGGAGCAATAATGCGATTCGTTTCATAGTGTGGATTGTTTAGTGTTCGAGATATTTATGTTTATCATTTCAAATGAATCACTCTGGCAAGAGCCGGAGAATCATGCCACAAATATAGTAAATTTCCTTAGCAACAAAAAATTTCATACGTATTTTTCACCACCGCCATGATTATTTCTATGGGTAACATAACAGGCTCTTATGTTCAACATAACGGGCTCTTATGTCCAGCATAATGGGCTCTTATGTCCAGCATAATGGGCTCTTTACTGACTGCAACAAATATCTGCTGCAGTTTCTTCCCATACAATAAAAGCAAAAAAGAAGGATGTGCAGACACAAAAGTCCACACATCCTTTTATGTTTTTACAAGTAAACGGGTTGACCTACTGTTAACTTACAAAGTCATCGAAGTCTTCCTCATTTTCTTCAACCTTCGGTTCTTCCTCCTTCGGGTCCTCCTCTTTCTTCTCTTCCACAGCAACGGGCTCTGCCTTGGCAGCCTCTTGCTCCTCGCGCATCTTCATTGCCTCGCGGCGGCAGCGGGCTATCATCATGGCATTGATAATCTCTGTCACACCATACACCAGCAATGCCCAGCCAAGAAGCAGATATGGCATTGAGAACAAGCTCAGCGGACGTATTATAGCCACTATGCCTATGAGCAGCAATATCGAAGGCATAATCCACCAACCCCACCCTATAGATGCGAACTTACGGGCAGCAGCCAAGCCTACAAAAAGGTTTATTGCACCAAGGATAAGAATGGCAGCCAGGATGTACATCAGAAAGTCGATGAACGTGTTGGGCATGAAAGTGAGAATGGCACCAAGAATGACACTCCCCACCCCCGCAAACGGGAACGAGGGTTTCAGCCCAGCTACGATATGGCCGTCGGCATCGTAAACAACAGTGTCTGACACGTTGCGAGAGTCGATGAAATAGCTCGCACACGAGTAAACACCCGAGAGGAAAAACATCACGCCCATCAATATGATGAGCCACGTGGCCATCTGGTTGTTGTACTTAATGAGCAGCACACCCACGATGATGGCACACAATGCACGGAAAACAGAACTCTGTAGTAACTTCATATCTATTTGCAAATTTAAGATTTCGTGTTGCAAATATAGCAAAAGCAACTCGCAGGACAAAGAAAAAAAACTTTTTTTCAATAGACAAGCAACTTTTTTTTCGAACAAAGTCTTTGTTTAACGATTTTTTTACTACATTTGCAGCCGACATTTGAAATGTGACAAACATTCAAAGGCAAAAAAACAGTATTTTATTTAACAACTAACAAAAAAGAAAACGAATATGGACGATTACCCGGCGGAAAGTAACGATTATTACTTACAGAGTTGAGGGAGACGTCCCATCGTGGGGCTAATCCTTCAGAAAAATTGTTTTTTAATCTTGTAAAGAAGGATTAGCAATGAAGACTTACTGGAACTACAACGGAGGGCTGAAAGCACTCCAAGAATGGGAGCCGAACTGCTGGATACAGGTTACGTGCCCCACCGAAGACGACCAGCAGGAACTGCAGGAGCGCTTCAACATACCCGATTATTTCATGTCGGACATCAGCGATACCGACGAGCGTGCACGCTATGAGTACGACGACGGATGGATGCTCATCATCCTGCGTATACCATACGTGAAGGAGATACGCTCACGCACACCATACACCACCGTGCCACTTGGTATAATACACAAACGCGACGTTACCATCACCGTCTGTTTCTACGAGACAAACATGATGATCGACTTCGTAAGCTACCAGCAAAAGCGCGGTGTGGGATTTACCGACTATGTCGACATGACATTCCGACTCTTCCTTTCGAGCGCAGTATGGTACCTGAAACGACTCAAGCAGATAAACTCACTCATTGACAAGGCAAAGCATAACCTCGACCACGACGTGAACAACGAGAGCCTCATCGGACTGAGCCGACTGCAAGACTCGTTGACATATTTCATCACATCAATACGTGGCAATGAGAACCTGTTGGCAAAACTGAAATTCAAGCTGCAAGTGGACGAGCTTGATGCCGACCTGATTGAAGACGTAAACATCGAGATGTCGCAGGCACGAGAAACGGCAAACATCTACTCCGACATCCTCGAATCGACTATGGACACCTACTCGAGCATCATCAACAACAACATGAACACCGTGATGCGTACACTCACATCGGTGACCATAATAATGATGATGCCCACGCTGATAGCATCACTCTTCGGAATGAACCTCATCAACGGCATGGAGTCGTCGAAATACGGATTCATAGTAGCTATCGTTATATCGGTATTCATTGCCGCCATTTGCTGGGTGCTGCTCAGGAAGAAACGACTTCTGTAAACGAAAATTATAAAAAAATGAAAAATCATTGCGGTTTTTCATTTTTTTTATATAAGTTTGCAGACTACAATAATTATTTGAGGGGCAATAGGTTCGCAGTTGAGGAGAAAACTCCCGAAACGAATACTGCGACACCAATGCCAGCAGATTAATAAAAGAATCTCACCGAATCATAAACCCAAAACTGAAGGAATGATGGACTCTCAAGAAAACATTCTGCAGCAAGAGCAAGCAGAAAATGTGAAACAGACAGAAGAAGTGGTAAACGCTGAAGCACAGGAAACTGTAGCCCCAGAAGCACCCGAAGTAGAAACAACAGCTCCCGAGACAGAAGCAACAGCCGAGGATGTAGAGCCCGAAGCAGTGGCGGAGGAACCTGTAGAAGAACCTGCAGAAACCGTTGCCGAGCCAGAGGCTGAGCCTGAGGAGATTGCCGAAGCTGCTGAAGAGGAACCTGCAACAGCCGAAGAGGAACCTGCTGAGGAGACACAGGCAAAGACATTTGAGTCGAAAGCTGATGTGCTCGACAGACTCAAAGAAATCGTGAGCGAAGGGGAGACACCACGCAAAGACGAGTTGGATATGTTGAAGACCATATTCTACAAATTCCATATCGCAGAACGAGAGGCCAAACTGAAAGAATATCTCGACGCAGGTGGCGACCCAGAGAAATATCAGATCACTCCCGATGAAGACGAGAATGTCTTCAAGGCTGAGATGGCTGTCATCAAAGAGCGCCGTCAGAAAGCATTCCAGCAGACAGAGGCAGAAAAGCAGGAGAATCTGAAGAAGAAACTCGACATCATAGAACAGATAAAAGCCATCGCCACATCGCCCGACGAGGCTAACAAGTCATACCAGACTTTCAAGGCTCTTCAGCAGCAGTGGAAAGAGATAAAAGCTGTGCCTGCAGAAAAGGCTAACGAGCTATGGCGCAACTATCAACTCTATGTGGAGCAATTCTACGACTTGCTGAAACTCAACATCGAAGCCCGTGAGTACGACTTCAAGAAGAACCTTGAGATGAAGACAAAGCTCTGTGAGGCTGCAGAAAAACTTGCCGAGGAGCCCGATGTGGTGAGTGCATTCCAACAACTGCAGGAGTTGCACCAGCAATATCGCGAGATTGGACCTGTCTCTAAAGAACTTCGCGAAGAGACATGGGCACGCTTTAAAGCCGCATCGACAGTGGTGAACAAGCGCCACCAACAGCACTTCGAGAGTCTGCGTGCTCAGGAAGACGAAAACCTGGCCAAGAAGACAGCGCTCTGCGAGAAGGTGGAAGCCATTGCTCAGGAAGAGAATAAAGGCGCTGCTGACTGGGAAAAGCATACAAAGCAGATTATTGAAATACAAAACGAATGGAAGACAATCGGATTTGCACCTCAGAAAATGAACGTGAAGATATTCGAACGCTTCCGTGCTGCATGCGACTCTTTCTTCTCGCGCAAGGCTGAATATTTCAAAGATATGAAGCAGCGCTTCAGCGAGAATGCTGAGAAGAAACGCGCACTCGTAGAGAAAGCACAGGCACTGGCCGACAGTACCGAGTGGCGCTCAACAAGCGACAAACTTATTGCTTTGCAGAAAGAATGGAAGTCAATAGGCATGGTACCTAAGAAACTGGGCGACCAGCTTTGGAACGATTTCCTCGCTGCATGCAACAAATTCTTCGAGGCACGCAATGCCGCAAATGTCGATACCCGAAGCACAGAACATGCTAATCTCGCAACAAAACGCAGCATCATCGAGCAGATGAAAGCAATACTCGAAGATAAAGCCGAAGATGCAGAGGACAAAGTGCAAGAGCTCATAGAGCAGTATCAGGCAACAGGGCATGTTCCGTTCAAAGAGAAGGACAAGATCTACGCCGAATATCACGAGGTAGTTGACAAACTTCGCAGTGAATTCAACATCAACACATCGCGCCGCAAGCTCGACAACTTCAAGAACAATATAAAGAATATCGCACGCCGCGGTGAGGATGCTCTCGACAATGAGCGCGGACGACTGATGCGCAAGTATGAGCAGATGAAGCAGGAGATACAAACCTACGAGAACAACCTCGGATTCCTGAACGCTGCATCTAAGAAAGGCAATAGTCTGATTGACGAACTTAACAAGAAAGTGCAGAAACTGAAAGACGACTGCGAACTTGTAAGACAGAAGATTAAAGCCATCGATGCAGAAAACGCCGAAGAAGATTAAAAAACTAAAATAAAAAAGGAGTCATCTTTACCCGAGCACTATTGCCGGACAAGGATGACTCCTTTTTGTTTATGCCTGGTAATACTAGAGTTATTATTATTTTCAAACTTTTTGTTTCCACAATGACCCGACTAATACTTGTCCGCCACGGCGAGACCATCGAAAACGAGCAGCACATAATGCAGGGCCAGACCCAAGGCACACTCAACGCCACTGGCCAGCGGCAGGCACGCGAGCTAAGAGAATCGCTCAAGGCGGAAAAGATCGACATTTACATGTCAAGCGACTTGGCGCGGGCGGTGGAGACATGCCGAATCCTAGCCGAGGACACCCAAGCAGAAGTCGTCACCACCCCACTGCTGCGAGAGCGCGACTGGGGCGGATTCACAGGCAGATATATCCCCGACTTAAAAGACGAGCCATGGCCCGACGATATTGAAACAATCGACGATTTAAAGGTACGGGCAACAAAACTACTTGAAACGATAAAGGAAAAATATCCCGACAAAACCGTCCTTGCCGTAGGACACGGAATAATCAACAAAGCAATACAAAGCGTTTACCATGGCAAACCGATGAACGAGATTCCACGAATGAGCAACGGCGAAGCCCGCACACTGATGCTATAGAACTGACAATCGCACAAACGACAGAATAAAGACACAAAAAAGTGCGGACCTTACACTCGCAAGATCCGCACCGCAGTCATTCTATTATCAAATCAAAAGCAAGATACGTTTTCCTAAAACAATCGTTTTTACTCTCTATCGAAGACTGTGCTATTGCATATTATTCATTATGCATTATTAATTATTCATTATTCATTATGCATTACTTATCTGTGTCCTCCGAAGTGTCCGCCACCTCCGCTGCTGCGTCCACCTCCACCGCCGTGGCTTGCGCCTGCCGAGCCACGCGACATCGACGAACCTGAGCTACGCGACATCGATGAGCTTGAACTGCGTGATGGAGCACTGTAGGAACGACTTGCAGAAGAACTTGTGCTACGCGACGGAGCGCTGTAAGAACGTGTTGCAGAAGAACTTGTGCTACGCTGGCTGCTGCCTATCGAGCGCTGGGGAGCAACGCTGGAACTGCTGCTTGAACGCGAGCCGGAGAATGAGCTTGAAGGCCTTTCCGAACTGCGAGTCTCAGTTGAGCGACGCATGTCACTGCCCTGACGAGTTACAGTCTGACGTGTGCTGCTCTCACGCACCGATGAAGGTGAAGTACTGCGATCAAGATTCGAACGTGAACGAGTTCCGCTCTGGACATCAATCTGACGATTTCCTGCGCCACCGCCTACACTCTGACGATTGCCTACAGAAGAGTCGTGCTTGCGCTCTACGCCTCCGCCGTTGTTGCCGAAAGAGCTGCGTGGACGTGTTCCATTCTGAACATCGCGCGTTGTTCCGCGTGGCTGCCCAATGTCGCGACGTCCGCCACCATTGTTACCACCTCTGACGTTACCCTGTCCGCGTCCGTTGTCCAGACCACGATGTCCGCGTCCGAAATCGCCACGATCGAAGCCGTCACGCATTCCGAAATGATCACGTCCATGTGCCGGACCGTAGTTACGACCATGATACCAAGAGTGTCCGCCATTGTGTGCCCAAGAGTGGCCACCGCGATATACATGGAAGAAATGAGGACGACCGAAATAGAAGTAGTCGCGATGTGGGTAGCGAGCATATATTGAGAAGTGCCAGAATCCATCGCGCCAGTAGAGAGGACGATAGAAATACGAAGCATTCAGATATGCCCTGTACTGCCAATCGAGCAATATATAACTGAGATCGAGATTACGCTGCTGCCAGTATATACCGTACAGCTCGTCGTAATTACTGATGCTCATCAGGTAATCAAGATTGACTTCATAAGCTGCCTCATACTGTTCGTCGGTCAGATTAAGCTCATAAGCCATCTTATCGGTGAGAAACAAAGCCTGGCGGCAAGCCTGCTCATAACTCATTGCATGTGCCGATACCACTATCGTGGTCAATGCTACTACGGCTAATAAGAACTTTTTCATAATCGTATAATTTTTAATTGTTAATATTCTGTTTTACTTTTCTCTGAGTGCAAAATAAATAATAAAACATCACCTTTGAAAAGGATTTTCCCTAAACTGGGAGAGGAAAATCCCTAAACATATATTCCCCCATTTCTATCGTAATGAAAAGTGCTATTTCAGGGGCAGCAGAGCTGACGAAGATAGAGAGACGAGCTTCTCTTAATCATACTGGATATAGGCTTATGGAAGCGAGATAGAGAAAGAAACAAGACATGTCGGAAACGATATGATTTTTACCAATGAATAATTTTGCTAGCAAAATTTCGAATAAAGAGGCTCTTTATTGGCATTAGATGGGCTTTCTATTGAAAATTTTGCTAGCAAAATTTTCAGAGCACAGTACAACATGGCCAAATATTCACATGATGCGAGGTCGGTATAAGATATTTCGATGCTTAATAATCCAGTATATCAGCGCCATATTTCAAATCAACCCGACATATATATAAGTTAAATTCACGCGTGCGCACAATAAAATAAGGTGTGGTGCGTTTAGAAAATAATGATAAAAGGCGACACAAACTATAGAAGCCTATTGATGAGAACTACACTGATGGCCGTTGCCATCGCACTGTCAGCTATTGTTTCAAAGGCGCAGACGACAGACGAAGGAACGGCCAAAAATCATATCTCGCCTCTCGATGGTATTGAGATTACCACCGAAGCACAGATTTCCGCAAGCCACGGGAATACTTCTTTGTGGCTGAATGCCAATAAGTTCGGGCTCAGCTCACTGGAAAGCACAAACGGTTATCTGCGCGCTACGGCATTGCGTCCGCTTGCCATCGACTCTGGCAAGACATTCGGCGTGGGATATGGGCTCGATGTCGCGGTACCTTTCAACTACACAAGTCACATTGTTGTTCAACAGGCTTATGCCGAAGTGAGATGGCTTCACGGAACACTGTCCGCAGGCAGTAAGCAGCACGGCATGGAGTTGAAAAACAATCGACTGAGCAGCGGCTCGCAGACACTCGGTATTAATGCCCGTCCTGTTCCACAAGCGCGGCTTGCCCTACCCGATTACTGGACACTGCCTTTCGCCAATCGATGGCTTGCCATAAAAGGACATATTGCCTACGGATTGATGACTGACCAGCGATGGCAACACTCATTTACGCAGAAAAAGACAAAGTATGTCGATGATGCCTACTTCCACAGTAAGTCGGGATATCTGCGCATAGGCAGCGAAAAGCACCTCAAGCAATGGTCGCTTGAGTTAGGACTTGAGATGTCGGCAATTTATGGTGGCACCGCATATGCAGAAAGCGAAGACGGCATGACTCCCCTCTTGGGAGAGAAAGGCATCAGAGGTTTCTTGCACGCACTCATCCCCGGTGGATTCGATGCAGGCGAGACAGTGTACAAGAATGTGTCGGGCGACCAGGTAGGAAGTTGGATGGCAAGGCTCAACTACGATGCCGACAACTACACGGTATCGGTATATACCGACAAATTCTTCGAAGATCATTCAGCGATGCTCTTCACCGATTACGACGGTTATGGCGAAGGTGATGAATGGAATGAGAAGAAGAAATCGAAATTCCTCATCTACAAGCTGAAGGATATGTTGCTCGGAGCCGAGGTAAAACTGAAGCACTCGCGATGGGTGGACAACATCGTGGGCGAATATATTTACACGAAATATCAAAGTGGCCCGATATTCCATGACCATACGAAGAACCTCAGCGACCACATTGGCGGCGTGGATAACTTCTACAATCACCATATCTACACTGGTTGGCAGCATTGGGGCATGGTGATGGGCAATCCGCTTTACCGCTCTCCAATATACAACGACAATGGGCGTATCGAGGTACAAAACAACCGTTTCATGGCTTTCCACCTTGGCATGAGCGGGCAGCCAGCGCCAAATTTAGATTATCGTCTGCTGGCTACATGGCAAGACGGGCAGGGCACATACATCAAGCCATACGTCGATCCAAAGCACAACGTCAGCCTTATGGCTGAGGCCAATTACCGGTTCACTGCAGGTACACTTAGAGGATGGAGCGTGCGTGCGGCAATTGGAATAGACCGTGGTAAGATTTACGGCAACAACCACGGAGTGCAGATTACGATAGCAAAACGCTGGAGATGATTACAAAAAACGACAAGCGATGAACAACAACGTCAAAAACATATACACCAGCAAGATAACAGGCAAAGCTTTGTGTTGTGCAGGCATGTTATTTGTCTTCGCAGTGGCTATGCTCAGTTCATGCACACTCGAGATGTCTGATAACGGTCATCTCGACGGATACTGGCAGCTCACCACCGTGGATACACTCACTAACGGCAAGAGCGAGGATGTAAGAGAGCGACTGCTGTTCCTTTCGGTAGAGAAAGACTTGCTTCGACTCTGCGATCAAGGCACCGCTACTGTTGACTGCTATTGCCGTTTTGAAAAGACGTCATCTTCGCTGCGCATTTATAACCCTTACCGCAACGACCGCCCCAACGGCGACCCGCCACTCACAAATCCGGCATTGTTGCGCATTTTCGGATTCGAAAGCCTCGATGTCACCTTCGACATCGAAAAACTCTCGTCGGGTACAATGATTCTTTCCGACAAACATCTGCGGCTGCACTACAGAAAGCGATAGGCAGCAGAATTCCACACGCCATAGGCTTCCGAGGTTGAAATAACTTCGGATATTTTTTCGTAAAAAAGCTATGAATAAGCAGTGCACTATAGGTTTCGGCTTAATAAACTCCGAAGTCCACTGCGTCGATATGTTTCTGGTTTTGCTCTTCCACGGGCGGTAGTTTCATATAGTCGCCGAACACTGTTGTGAGATATTTGTGGCAGTGTTCTGGAATTGGCAACCGTGTGTCTTCGAATACCACTCGCTGCGGGGTGCCGAAAGTGGTGCGCAGGTGTATGCAGGTGCTGAATCGCTTGGGCTCGTAGTAGCTTGCCACATAGGCTGTGTCAGGGCGGTTATTGTAGCGCTCGGCTTGCCCTATGATGAAACGTCGCAGGAACGGCAATCGCAGAGGAATGGCTGCTGCCATGAGAACTTTCTTTCCACGTGAGGCACTCTCGTAGGTGCGCTGGCTTAGTTGATAGCAGAGATAATACTTTGCGCAGATGTATTGCCAGATTTGCATCAACTTGTGCGACGATGTGTTGTCGAACTTGAATATGTCGACAAATATTCCATCCTGATCGCTGTTCTTTGCATATCCCTCAAGTTCGCAGATGTGAGTGCCGCGCAGACGAAGTTTTGAATAGTTCATTGGCCAGTCAACGAGTCCTTCCTGAAGAAAATATTTGCCTGCAGGCAGTTTCTCGCGAGCCACACTCATGAAGCGCTGATAGTTGTCGTGGCTCATGATGATGTCGATGTCGTCATCCCAGGGAATAAAGCCTTTATGACGCACCGCTCCAATGGCAGAGCCGCCGTAGAGATAGTATTGAATGCCTTCTTGCTGACAAAGGGCATCAATGTCCTTCACTATCTGGAGTATAATTGTTTGTAAATGATTCATGATATCCAAATTAACAGATTAACTACATGTTAAAATGCTAAAGCGCGATTAAGCTAATGTGTCAATGCGTTAATATGTTTAGGTGTAAAATTTTCCCTGCTGTTATTGTTTTTAGGTTTGACGTTATTGTTTTTGACTTATTTTCTAAGCACCTTCTTGTAGAACATCACTCGCAGTGAGTTTGGCACAAGCCTTACCGACATGCGTATTATGCAGTTGGTGACGAACTCGTAGAAGTTTGTAAATCCTGCCTTATAGAAGAAGAGCTGCGACTTGAAATCGTCTTTTGCATGCTGCCAACCGCCTCTTCTGCGGTATGCATCGTCGGTGAAACGGAAGTGTAGAAGGCTCTCCTGTATGTTGTGGAACCTGTACCCTGCCATTATCATCTTCACGCAAAGGTAGTAGTCTTCGGGAAATCCCTCGTATGCTCCCACGCTGAGCACCTTGTCGCGTCGGTAGATGGCGGTGGGATGGTTGATGGGATTACGGCGACGTGCATATTTCACTATCTCCTCGTGTGTCTCAGGCACTACTCTCTGCGAACGCACATTTGACGGATCGCCGTCGAACTCGTCGATAATACTGCCACAGATGTCTACCTCGGGATGCTCTTCCATGTAGCCAACCTCTTTTTCGAATCTGTCGGGGTGGCATATATCGTCGGTATCCATTCGTGCCACAAGGTTATAGGTACAATGCTGAAGGCCAATATTGAGGGCACTTCCGAGACCTGAGTTAGCCTCTTGAGGATATACTTTCAGCTGTGGGAAGCGCTCTTTATATTCGTCTATTATAGCATGTAGTTCGGGGGTGAGTGGTCCGTCTTCTACAAGAACTACTTCATCTGGCGGCAAAGTCTGACTGAAAACACTATCGAGACATTGTCGCAGATATGTAGGTTTCTCCTTTATGTAGATGGACATCAGGACCGAAAATCTTGTATTCATGGACAATTTTTTATTCCTGCTTTTATTCCATTATATATGTTCTTAATATAAGAACGGCGATTAGGTCCTTTTATTGTGTAATAGAATATTTTTATAAAATATTTTACTCCATGCCTGACAAGCCACTGCCTGGGGACATAATCGCGGCGCATCAGCCACAGATAATTGCGGTATTGATAATAAAGCCGTGTTGGTGATGCTATGGATATCTCGCGATTGAGAAGTTTGTTGGTGGCGATACCGAGTTGATGTGTCATCTGAATGTTGCGATCGTAGTAGAATGTAGCCCCTACGAGCTTTGTTGCACGCCAGCACCACTCCGAGTCAACGCCATCGATAAACAAGCTTTCATCCATCAACCCCACTTTATCGAAGAGCGACAGCTTGATGAGCGACATAGAGTTCATGGTCTGTATAACCTGCATAATATGCTCGTTGTAGTCGCTGAGATATACGAGTTTATACGACATTGGAGTGCCTGTCTGTGTTCTTACCGCCACAGGAGCCACAGCACCCACAATGATTCCCTGCGACTGCAGATAGAGCGACGTGGCAAGCAACCTTTCAACAGCATCTTCACTGACAACGGTATCCTGATCGGCAAAGATGATATAGTCGTAGCCAAGCTGCTGGAAATGACGAATACCTTCATTCTGTGCAGCGGCAATACCCTTGTTCTCTCCCAAAGGCAAATAGAATATGCCTGGATAGCGCGCTGCGACATCAACAGCCGGCACAGGGGTGTTATCGACAATGCACACCTCATCAACCTGCGCTTTCAGACGTTCAACAACTTTATCAAGCTGCTCCACATCGGGGTTGTAGAGCACCATGATAGCACCTATATGTAAATTTTCATTCATTCTTTTTCTGTTTTAAGCCCTCGCGTATCCCCCGACACATGTTCTTCCATATTGCGAACCCGTTGTCAGCAACAAAGGGGAGATAGAGGAAGCGCAACACGAATTTCACTCCCGTTGCTATTTTCCATTGCCGTGGCACATAGCTTCGCCTGAGCAGCCAGAGATAGTTGCGGTAGGTGAAGCGATAGCGCATCGGCGACGACACTATCACGTGGTGGTTGAATATCTTTATCTCGTTCCGCCCCACCCTATGCTGCATCGTCACTTGTGGAGTAATGCCGCATACGAATCCTTTTGCCTTTGCACGCCAACACCACTCAAAATCCACGTAATCGATAAACAGTCGGGCATCGTTCATCCCCACTTGCTCCATAGCCTTCCGACTGATACAGCTGCCCGACGATATCACTTCGCGGCGGCAGATGAAATGTGGGGCGACATTGTCATCGCTATGGAATGCTGAGCGATATACTTCCTGAGTGTCGGCATTAATCACCGTAGGGCCGAGCATCGCCAGGTTGGGAATGTCACGGCATACAATGTTGAATTCCTCAACGATGAGTGCGGGATACTCTACCGGTACGCGGCTGTCTTGGTCGAGAAAGACTATCATCTCCACACCGTCAGTCTTTAGAGCCTCCTCAATCCCAATATTCTGAGCAGCAGCGATTCCAAGGTTCTCGTTATTGAATCGGTATATCATCCCACCACACCTATCATCGTCGAAGCATGGCTGCGGCGAGTTGTCGATAATAGCTCCCTGCCACCTCTCTGCAAGATGGCTGGCAGCTGCTATATCCTCGGCAGAGGGATTATAGAAGACAATTATTATGAAAACCTTATCGCTCATTTAC
>CACZRN010000019.1 GCA_902783625.1 uncultured Prevotellaceae bacterium | reverse complement strand
TTTACCGTGGCACTGCCCGACGGCAACGTGTTCTGGACATTCAACGACAGCTTCTACGGAAAGGTGAATGCCAACCGCAACCGCCCAGGAGGTAATAACTTCCCACGCAACAGCATCATGGTGCAGCTTTCCGATAACGGATTCCCAACCCAGCGCCCACGCTACTTCGCATGGCTTGCCGACTATGTAAATTGGACAGACTCAAGTAAAGATCGTTACTATAACTGCCGCACACACCTACGCCACCCATTGGGAGAGAAAACCGCTGAAGAGATTGCACGCGGCGATATCGATCAGATCTATCTCTATTGGTCGGGCGACGGACGTATATATAACGGCAAGCTGCAGATGCTATGGTTTGGTGTCGACAACCACGACAATCAGATGAAGAACATCGGAACTGCCTTGGCTACATATAATCTCGACGGCGAGATGCCAAGCCGCTACTATACCGTTACGAGCAAAGACTATCTGCCACACGAGGGTGACTATCTCTATCTTGAGAGTGTGAACCACAATCTTAACAACAATCCCGTATCGTATGGTTCGACACTCTATGAGGGTGAGGATGGGCACAACTATCTGTATGCCAACAACAGCTATCGCACTGTCGTAGCACGCACCGCCACCGAAGACTTAGGAAGCAAATGGGAATACTATGTATGTGACAACCGTGACACATGGGAGTGGCACTGGCAAGAGGAATACCCCACCACAGCACAACTGGAGAAATCAGACATCGTCAGAACCGGCGGCGGACTTAACCTTCCATGGGTGATAAAAGAAGGTGACTGGTATTACCTGATCAGCCAGGGTGCATACTTCAGCAAGACAGTGTATCTGTTCCGCGGAAAGACACCTTACGGCCCATTCGATGAAAGACGCGAGTTGTTCCACATCCCTGCAAAGCTCGACAAGATCGGGCGTCAGGATTACGGATGGCTGTATATGGTGAACATCCACCAAGAGTTGTCACGCACAGGAGAGTTGGTATTCACTACCAACACCGACCCACCACGCGATGAGGGTGTCGACAGCTTCTGGTACAATTTCAACGATGACGGCAGTGCCGACTTCTATCGCCCATACTTCTACCGCGTGTTCAACTGGAAGTATCTCTACAGCGACTATGAGGAACCTACAGGCATCACATCGGTGAGAGCCAACAGCAATCTGAGCGATCACAGCGTTTATGACCTTAACGGGCGCAGAGTGCTCAATGCAAAAGGCGATACCAGCACACTGGCAAAAGGCATTTACATTCGCGACGGAAAGAAATTTGTGGTTAAATAAAAGAGTTCCGTGAAATAGTACTCTGATACGAAAAGATAAAATAATCTGGGAGCGCAGGTGATGGCGCTCCCAGATTTTGCACATAAGAGGACAAGCATTGTGAGGCAATACTCGCCATGTGTTTTTATTGTAAAACCAGCACCTGCCTCGCGACAGGCACTAGCCATGAACCTAAAGAATAAAAATTGAAAATGTATTGTATCTATTAAAGGTATTATTGCAGCCTGAAATTGACAGGTATCTGATACTTCACGGGCACTAGTTTGCCGTCTTTCTTTCCTGGTTTCCATTTTGGCATGCTTCTTACTAAACGCACTGCCTCAGCATCGAGCAACTCATTTACGGGATCAACCACGTTAACATCTACTATACTTCCATCTGTATCGACGACGAAATTCACATTGACACGCCCCGATATGCCTAGTCTTTTAGCTTCTGCAGGATATTTTACGTTCTGACTAATCCACTTCCCCAAACCATCTGTGCCGCCTGGAAACTCGGGCATTTCCGCATCAACGGCATAGACGGTAAGCTCCGTTGATTCCGGGTTTGGCTTAGTTGTTATCAAAACAACTCCATTTTTGCCTTTTTCGCCATAGATTTTAGTGGCTACGGTGTCTTTCAGCACGGTCAAAGATTCGATATACTTAGGATCGAGAGCCAGCACATCATCTTTGCCGACCTCCATTCCATTCATAATAAAGAGAGCTCCATCGTTGCCGTCAGGACCAAAAGCAATGAGTGATACATCATCGGTTTTCACCGATCCTTCGGGATTTTCCATCTCCGTTTTCGAGGTGCAAGCCAGCGAGAGAGCAATGACGGGAATGACGTAGAGCACCTTGGCTCGCCGCCATCGGAGTGATTTCTTTTTCATCATCATTTTAATGCGTTTTTTGAGCGTACTGTTGCTAATGCCGTTAGCCATGGAGTACGCGCCCTGGCCAGCAGCCTTGGTAACTAACAAATCAAGATATTCATGCGCATTGAATCCTTTTTCTATAACATCGGTGTCGGCTTCAAACTCGTGGATAGCCCGCAGGTCCTGACGAATCATCCACACGGCAGGGTTGAACCACTGCACCGAGCAGATTATCTCCATGAGCAGCACATCCCACGAATGTCGGCGGCGGATATGTCCCAGTTCGTGGACGATAATCGACTGGCTGCCATGCTCGTAGTCGCCGCGTGGGAGAACTATGACGTGCATCCAGCTGAACGGCGACAAATCGGCGCGGTCGGTGACAGCAATAGTGACGCCATCGTCTATGCGATGCTGCTCACAGGAGGCAATAAACCGCTGCAACTTCCACCAACATACGGCGACATAAATGAGCCTGAGAATCATCACCGCCACAAAGAGCCATCCGACGACAGATGCAAAACCGATTGTATTGGCCTCTACCGCCATCGGCGTGAGTTCATCGACAATAACCGTTCCCATCGGAACTGTCTGCGATGCAACGTGGATGGTGATGACACACAGAGGCAGCACAAACGACATCAACGCCGTCAAGAGCAGCACCACGCGGTTCATGGCATGGAACGACTCCTTTGCCAACAGCAGGCGATAGAACAGGTAAAACACCGCTATCAGCACCGCAACCTTTATATCGTAATACAAAAACTGTGTCATAATCGATGAATATTGTTTCGTTCAACAATCAGCTTTTCCTCTCGGCACAGAGTCTATCAGCGCCTTCAGCTCAGCGATTTCGTCCTCGGTCAGGTGTTCTCGTCGGGCAAAGAACGACACCAGCGAAGTGAACGAGCCGCCGAAGAACGTGTCCTTCACATCGTTCACCACACGCTCCTGATAGTCCTCGCGCGAGATGGTGGGACTGAAGCGATTGGCCTTGCCCACCCTCGTGGCAAGCAGGAAGCCCTTCTCGGTCAGTATCTTCGTAAACGTGAGCAATGTGGTGTATGCCGGTTTCGGCTCTGGATAGCGATCGAGGATATCCTGCACAGTGCCCTTGCCTTCGGGTAAGTCCCATACAATGTTCATCACCTGAGTCTCTGCCTTAGTCAGTTGTCTTTGTCTTTCTTTCATAACCGTTTGATTGTTTGATGCCGCAAATATAATACTAAAAGTTTAGTACATGCAAATATTTCTTACTAAAAGTTTAGTTTTAAAACAATCTTTAACCTCCCGAAACACTTATTGTTAGTAGCAAGACGCTCTTTCCGCATTCATCACTCATAGCATCCGACATGTCATCCCGTTGATGATGAATTATTTACCACAGATGACACTGATTAAGCTGATTAATATCCACCATATAAAATCCATAGAAAAGATTCCACAGATTCATTCTACCAGTCCACCACCGCCTCATCCCCTCCTTGGGTGGTTGAGATATTTTAATAAGAAGAGTACCTACGGTTATTTCATTACCAAAAATTTTGCTAGCAAAATTATTGGCAGGTTAATCGCTTGTTGTATCCAGAGGGGCTGAGAGGCGAAACAAAAGAGCCCGTTATGTCAAATAAAAGAGCCCATTATGTCAAATAAAAGAGCCCATTATGCTGAACATAACGGGCTCTTATGCTACGATGAAGCAACGAGGTGCGAGAGGAGACTACTTCTTTTTACCCTTTATGTAGTGATACTCTTTCAAATATCCATCGTCGTAATCCGACTGAATGAGGAAGGTGGTCGCAGTCAGGCTCTTCAACTCATACTTCGAATAATCAGCCATCCAGAGCATCGGGTGGTTGAGATATACTTTCCCGCCCTCTTTACTGATTTCAAAATCGCCTACATTAGTATAGTCCTTATCCTCATCGTGGGAGTAGATAGTTATCTCACCGTTTGCTTTCACCACCCATATCTGCGTGTCATCATCGGACTCCTTATCGCCAGGTTTCTCGCGATGAAGCTTGTAATCTACCTTCCACTCTCCCACGAATATGGAAAGTATTTCCTGCTCAGTCATAGTACTGAGGTCGAAACTGTTGGAATCTACTTTGTAATCATCACCACCACACGATGCAAGCGACAATACCATGCCGAGCAACGCTACTAAATAAATACAGGTTTTCTTCATTGTGTGTTGTTATTGTTTATTATTAATCACGACAAAATTAAGTAATTAATAACAAAACTCAAAAGGAATGTCGTGTTTTTTATATTTAAATCGCTGTAAATAAAAAAAAGATTCGTAAAATGTAATTGTTATAGAAAAAATTGTATCTTTGCATCGTGTTGTATTTAACACGGCTTTAATAAACTCTACATCATCGAATTATCACCTCATAGTTAAGTGAGCCATAGACATTCATGAAAAACGTATACGCATTATGCGCAGGCGTTTCTGCGGTGAATGTAGGTTGTGGTAAACCTTGGTGATGCGTAGATAATGTCTTTGCATTTTTCGTTGGATTTATGGTTTAACTCAGCCCTACGCAACACGGTTAAGCGGAATTAAATGAAAAAAATGGTTATATTTATTTGTATGATTGCATTCTCTCTTACATCTGCCTTCGCTCAAGATGTGATTACAATGCACAATGGAACAGTAGCAAAAGGCAAAGTTGTGTCTAATGAACCTTCGTATATCAAATTTATTTACGAAGGCGAAGAAGTGCCTTCTACCTTGGGCAAAGTCGCTATCGAAAAAATTCAATTTCAAAGTGGCAGAGTTGAAGAATGCTCACAAAAAATTGTTATTAACGATCCTAATAAAGACTATGAAAAGATCCAAATTTTACGTGAAAAAGATGAAACAGTAGGTCTTGTTAGAGTACAAGAATTTACAGAAAAGAGTGGTGGTTTTTGGTCTTTGGGTATGACAGCTGGAAAATATGAACAAAAAACTATTAAGAAACTACAGAAAAAAGCAGCTAGTCTTGGAGGTTGTGCTATACTTATTACATCACAAGAAAGCAAAGGAGCAAGCATTTTTAGAAATCCTGATGCAAAAACATCTGCAGTGGTATTAAAATATTAAATTTATCTCTAATGAGTTTTATAACGTGCTATAATTTTTATAGCACGTTTTTTTTCTAAAAAGTGTATCACTTATTTGCATCAGCAAGAAAGATTTCATATTTTTGCAATCGTAACTTACATTTCTATCGTTCGCACGTATGCACAGAGTTTTTGTTTTTCTGTCTTTGCTGCTGTCGCTGACTGTCTCGGCGCAGACTTATCGCTACAGCACATCGTTTACCCTTTCGCAGAGGAATTTCTGCGATACCATCCCCATTGAGGTGGTGGATGGGCATGCTGTGGTGACGGTGATGATGGACCATGAACCTATGCGTATGATGATAGACACGGGTTCGGCACAGGGAATGGTGTTCAGCAACCGGATGCCGGCGTATTGGAAGGAGTTGGGAAATATCATCTCCCACGATGCCAACAATCATACCGACACGGTGAAGGTGCTTCAGCTGCCGCCGTTTAAGCTAGGCAAGAATACCATTTCGGGGTATGTGGCTACGGTGATGCCACGTGCAATGATAAGCGACAGATGGGATGCGATAATAGGTTTCGACTTGTTCAACAAGGGACTGAAAGCGAAGATAGATACGCAAAACAAAGTGCTTATTCTCACCGACCGCAAGAAGATGTTCGACACAGAAAGCGGTTATGAGCTGAAATACAAGCTGAAATGGTTTGTTCCCTACATTATGGTGAGCCCATTTATACGTCACACAGATGAGGTACTCTTCGACACTGGTGCCACCCCACTCTATGAGATGAACAAGCAGAACTTCGACACACACGAATATAAGAGTAAGAATGTAGGCTCACAAGTGGAAGACCGCACGCAGGGCAGCGCTGCTATTGGCGGGCATAGCGTTGAGGAGAGCGACGAAGTGGTGCTGCTTCATCTCAATCGTCTGGAATGGAATGGATTCGAGTTTAAAGATGTCAGTGCATTGACAACACAAGGCTCATCGCGCATAGGAGCCGCAGTGCTCGACTATGCAGCGGTGGTTATAAATCCCTTTAAGAAGAAAATCAAGCTGCAGCCATACACGTCAGAGGATAGTGTGACGGTAGGCAACAAGATGTTCGGCACTGCTTTTGTGCCCATCGACGGACGCCCTGCGGTGGGACTCGTATTCACTCACAGCGAAGCCTACAAACAAGGATTGCGACAAGGTGATATCATCGAGAGCATCGACGGCGACAGGATGTACACCTTCCGTGACTTTGTAAGATTCCCGTTCGTGAAAGGAAAGAAACACAAGTTTGTGGTTATCGACGCCGAAGGCAACCGCAAAGAGTTGATGGTGGAAAGGTAACTGTTAATTGAAAATGCATAATGGACAATGGACAATTATGATTAGCCTTGCCATCTGAGGTCGCCTATACCTCATCTAACCTTCCTCATAGGGAGGTGGAAAAACCACCTGACAAAAAAACGAAGAACAATAACGAAGTCCACTTCCGCCCCCGGAAAGAGGGGATGGGAGTGGACGTTTCATTTGTTGAAAAGGGATAAGATGGTGGGGTCAGTCTTTCAGCGAATATGTGATTGTCGATACCACACGGATGTTTTTCTTGTAAGGCACGTCGCCCTCTTCGATTGAGAATTCACCCTGCCCTGCCTCGACAATCTTGTTTATCTTCGAGTGGCTGTTTTCGGCAAACTGCTTTGCTGTTTTCTCAGCGTTACCAATCGCCTCAGCCATCATATCAGGCTTCAGTTCCTGGAATTTTGTGTACTCATAGTTTGCATAGCTTGAGCTAAGGATAACATTTCTTTCGAGCAGTTCATCAGTCTTCGACATCAATTCGTCGATGAACTTCGTGTCTTTCGATGTCACACTTACACTTCTGCTTACGCTATACCTGAACAGCGGGCGGTTGTTACCCCATGCGTTAGCCATGTTGTCATCAACGTTAGCAGATGATGCACTTACGGTACCCTTACCTTCGATACCCTTCTCTTTGAGGAATGCCTGCAGCGATACCACCTTTGCATTCAGACTGGCGAAGATGGGTTTCAGATCATCGCCTGCCTCCTGCAGATGCATTGTCCACGTCACTTTGTCGGCATCAACTTGACGTTCAGCCAATCCCTTAACTTTCACTTTGCGGTCTTTGTTAGCGAAATTGTCTATTCCACCCTTGATGCAGATACCGAGGGCAAGCAATCCGAATGCGATTGATGCTGCCAAGAGCACCGATCCCCAAAAGCGATTCTTGTTTTTCTCTTCCATAATACCTTATTTTAAATATGTCTGTCTTATGTATTTTATATAACTGAAAATCTGCTGTAATATTGTGCTGCAGTTAATTTCTTGCTGCCCTTCGCTTCATGGTGTAAATCATTTGCCTCACCTGATTCACGAGCGGTTCGGGGCAGTCGGGTTTGCTTGCTATCCATTGCTCCACTTTCTGCAGTGCCTGTTGCGAATGATGCCCACCGAGCAAAGCCCTTATCCAATAGCCGGGGAAGAATATGTCGCCTGTCTGCTGAATCTCGCTGAGCGCATTAAGCCCCTCATCGATATACGAGTTTGCCATCTGTTCACGCAGCGGATCGCACAGCAATGCAAGCATATCGCGTGCCCATGGCTCAACACTGCGGTTCTCGACTTTCAACAGCGAGCGAAACAACTCCGACTGACTAAGCAAGTCGGGGGCACAAGCACGTGATATATAGTCGAATGCCCTCAGTTTGTCGGGTTGTGTAATGCGTTTACGCTCGGTGGTAAGTATATCCTGCCACTTGTCGGGCATGATGATTGCCAGGTGATAAGCCATTGCCGTGTAGTCGTCGGGAGTAAGCAGCGAGTCGGTTTTGTTGAGCCACAACTGATAGATATCGTCGGCAACAGCTGATGATGTCACGGTGAGTGATAGATAGCGCATCATCTGCTGACGCACAGAGGTGAGCTGATGTGATGTGGCATCGTTCATGAGATAATACTCCATGTAGTCGCGCTCATCTGTTTTCAAATCGTTGCAGGCACTGGTGATGTCGCTGCAAATCACCGAGCACAGCAGCGGATCAGTCTCGTTCATGAGATATGTGTTGAGCGAAAGCAGATAGCTGCTCGCCGCAATGCGCCCCGCAAGATAATTCTCGTGGAGATTCTCGATAGCGGCAAAGCGATTCACACCCTCTTCCATCAACTGCCACGAGTATGTCGACATTGCAATGCCGAGGCTGTCGAGCATAAAGCGTCCGTAAGCAGAACCATCGTAGTTGGGCAGGATAGCATAGGGCTTCTTTGCCACAGGCACACGCACCTCACTCTTATCCGAGACGACATCAATCACATCAAACTGCCCCTTCACTTCATCGAAGAGCCCCATCTTCACCGTCTGCGGCCATACCAATCCACGGTTGTAGGCATCACTCTGGCGAAGTACAAGATTCTGACCGTCAAACGAGTAAGTGAACAACGGCATCCCACGCTGCTTTACCCACACATTATCAAAGTCATTAAGTCGCGCAAAAGGGGCTTTCTTGTCGAGGATAACGATTAGTTTATCCCAAGAAGAAGTACCATATTTATAAGCCTCGAGATACTCTTGCAATCCCTTCTGCAACTGCTCGGGGCCCATCTGCCGCTCGAGCATCTGCATCACGATGGGTGCCTTGTGGTAGATGATGTTTCCGTAGAGCATACTTGCACGGCATAGGTTGTCGAGTGGCTGCTGTATGGGATGAGTGCCGTCGGTGCGGTCAACAGCCATTGCTGCCGCATGATGTGCTTTCAGGAATAGCAAATCGTGATTGATGTCGGGGAACATCTCACGCGATATCTTATCAGCCATGAAGTTGGCAAACACCTCTTTTGTCCACACATCGTTGAACCACTGCATGGTGACGAGATCGCCAAACCACATGTGTGCTGTCTCGTGGGCAATGAGATTCATGCGTGCCAATCGCTCATCGGGAGTGGGATTCTGACTGAGGAATATTGTGCGGTCATTGAATTGTATGCACCCCGGATGCTCCATGCCCCCAAACTGATAGCCGGGGAGTATGACAAAGGCATATTTCTGGAAAGGGTATCTGATGCCTGTGTATTGCTCCATCCACCGCAGTGAGTGAGTTGCCTCGCTGAAGATGGCAGGCAACTGCGCTATCTTATCCTTGTCTGTCTCACGATAGAATGCTGTCATCTCGCGGCCGTCGGCAGTTGTCTTTGCCTCGGCAAACTGCCCTGCCACAAACGAGAAGAGGTATGTGGGCAGAGGGTGTGTAGCGTCGAACACCATCCTCACGCCATCTCCCTGCTCAGCCACGTTGTTACACTGCCCATTGCTCATCGCTTTCCACCCCTTAGGCACTGTCAGCGCAAGACTGAAGCGTGCTTTTATGTCGGGCTGATCAAAGCAGGGAAATACGCTGCGGGCATGATCGGGCACAAAGAGTGTGTACATGTAATCATCTGAGCGGTTGAGGGCATTGTCGTCAGAAACAAACGAAAGCGTTATGGCATTGCGCCCCTCACGCAGATACTGCTTCGGCACAATGATATGCTCATCGCTGTAAACGGGTTTCAGCAGCACACCCTTTTCCATGCCATCACTCCACACCGCAAGCGAGTCGCCAATGCGCTTGCCCTGGAAATCAATCTGCAAATCATCGCTGCCACGCCAGTTGAACTTAATCACTGCGGTGCCAACCACATTCTCTGACTTCGCAGAGGGTATCCTCATTGTCAACTCGTAGGCGACATCACTGACATCTGCCGCACGTTGTTGAGCCAACTGCTGCGACACTCCCTTCTCTACCCTCACCTGTGCCACGACGGCTACAGCAGTGAGCAGCAGAGTGCAGACAGCAAGCATTCTTTTGTGTCGTAACATATCTTTATCGTTATTCTGAAAGGCAAAGATAATCATTGCGAAGATAAAACCGCCAAAAATTGCGATATTTTTATCACCGCCACTCACTTTTCTCCCATTTCCGCTAACTGCTGTCATCACATTATTATATATATTCGCGAGGAGACACAAAAAGAGGGCCACAGCCTTTAGCCATAGCCCTCTAAAGTTATCGTTAGCTGACGCTGATTCTCTTAATATATCTGAAGTTCTATGACCTCCCCGCGGGGCTGCTTCGGTCAGAACTTCGGAGATACATTCGCGAGAATTAACGTTCCCGTTACTTCGAATACGATGGACGTACGAAGTGCGATCTGTAGAGATATTCAGCACTGCGACGCACACCCTCCATGTCGTCGATGGTACCGTCTGTGCCCTCAAGCTCTACAACGTAGTTCTCAAGTCCAGAGAGCTTTGATGCTCCGAAGATGGCATCGAAGCCAACGAAACCACTCTCGCCAAGCTCATACACATCCTTGATGTGATGCATCTTGAAGCGTCCGGGGTATTTCTTGAAGTAGTGCACGGGAGCCTTCTGGCCCATGATGGTCCAGTAAACATCCATCTGGAAGAACACATACTCAGGGTTGGTATTCTCAAGGAAGTAATCATACCACAGCTTATCGCTGTCGCCGATTTTCTTGAATTCACCCGAGTGATTGTGATAACCATACTTCAGTCCGGCTTCTTTACACATGCGTCCAATCTCATTGTGATAGTCGCAGATAGTCTTTGCCTCAACCATATCCTTTGGGAAGTTGGTCCATGGGCTTACGATATACTCCATGCCGGCGGCTTTATGTGTCTCAATACACTTCTTCCACCATTTCATAGCATCTTTGAAGTCGTGGTTTGCTATCTCTTCATCCGACAGTCCACGTGTGGCATGCGACGATATTGGCTTCAATCCTGCAGCCTCACAGTCTTTCTTATACTGCTCAGGGCTTACGCCATAGAGTTTGCCGTCGTCGTAGTTGGCAGCCTCCACAGCGCTGTAGCCCCATTCCTTCAACTGCTTGAACACAGTCTCATGGTTCTGGGCATACTTCTCGGGGTTGCCGATGAGATCACGGATGCTATACAGCTGCAGAGCCATCTCCTTCTTAACCATCTGACGACGGAAGTTGCGGCGACGCTGCTGTGCAGACACACTTACTACGCTTGTGAGCAGCATCAGTGCTGCTATTGCTAATACTTTCTTCATATCCTTTGACTAGTCTCTCACTTTAATACGTACATTGCGATACCATACATCGTCGCCATGATCCTGGAATCCGATGTATCCCTCATGATTCTCGCCACCCATATTCAGCAGCAAGCCGTAAGCTGCGGGGAATTCACCATCAGCGCGGAACTTACTATTGTCGAGCATCTCTTTCCACTTCGGTGTCCAGAGGTGATACTCAAGCACTTCCTCGCCGTTCTGGTAATGCCATACAGAGCCCTTGAAGACGGTAATCTTTGCGGTGTTCCACTCGCCGAATGGCTTTGCATTCTGTGGCTTGGCAGGTATCATGTCGTAGAGGGAAGCAGACTGACGGTTGCCGTCGATACCCTGGTTGGCATCCTCGTGGTTGGCATTGTCAAGTACCTGATACTCCGAAGCCGACTGCCAGATGGGGAGATACTCACCCTTCTTGTTTGTCACCTCTTGTGCCAGATAGAACACACCCGAGTTACCACCCTTAGAAATCTTGTACTCAAACTCGAAGTCGAAATTCTTAAACTTATGAGCGAAGATAAGATCGCCGCCGCCTTCCATCTGAGCCTCGCCAGTGCCAGAGCCCTTCAGGTGAATAGCGCCATCTTCTACATTCCAGCTTGCAGGGGCTTCGTCTTTACCATAGCCACGCCAGCCGTCGAGATTCTCACCGTTGAACAGGGTGATATAACCATCCTTGTCGGCGGTGTACTTCGAGAAATCAACAAGTGCCTTGTCGGCAACGATAGCCACCTTGGCATCTTCATCTACCACAGCGGCGTCAGCCTTCGAGCAGCAGCAGTTGCCACAGGTGCACTCACATTTCTTCTTGCAGCAAGAGCCAAGCACAAGCACGGCAGCCACTGCAACGATAAATAATTTCTTCATTTCCTATGTGTTTTGTTTTAAATTGTTCGACATAAAAAGATTCTTGCCCCTCTGCAACGAGAGACAAGAACCCAAATAAATTAATCTAACACCTTGATGCGGATATTGCGATACCACACATCATTACCGTGATCTTGCAAACCGATAAGTCCCTTCTTCTCCACGCCGCCGCAGTTCTTCAGCAGACGGAAGGCTGATGGCCACTTATCTTCGGCAAACTTACTCTTCTGCAACAGTTCAATCCACTCTGGTGTCCACAGCTTGTACTGCAGCACCTGCACACCGTTCTGGTAGTGTGTAACCACACCGTTCTCAACGCGAATCCTCACCTTGTTCCACTCGCCATAAGGCTTTGCATTCTGTGGCTTGGCAGGTATCATGTCGTAGAGCGATGTCGATTTGCGGTTGCCGTCAACACCCAGCTTGGCATCGGGGTGATTCTCGTTGTCGAGCACCTGGCATTCGGGGCATGAGATGTAGATTGGCTCAAGACCGCCGTCGGCATTTGTCTCTTCCTTGCCGAGGTAGAAGATGCCCGAGTTGCCTCCTTTTGATATCTTCCACTCCATCTCAAGCTCGAAGTTGCCGAACTCGTGAGCGAAGATGATGTCGCCGCCCTCTCCCTTCTTTTGGGAGTCGAGCTTGATGCAGCCGTCTTCGATAACCCACTTCGAAGGCACGTATGTCTTACCATATCCGCGCCATCCGGCAAATGTCTTACCATCGAACAGCGTGATGAATCCCTTTGCGTCGATGGGCAGTTCATGCTTGTCCCACAGCTCCGGGCCCTGGAAGCCCTGCGAGCATACTATGGTGACAGTCTTTGCACCCTTGGCAGTCTGAGCGTTAGCACTCAGACCAACCAAAAGGGCAATAGCGATAAACAATGTTTTCTTCATGATGAAATCATTTTGAAGGAGCCTCGCCTAACCCCGGCTAACCCGGT
>CACZRN010000018.1 GCA_902783625.1 uncultured Prevotellaceae bacterium | reverse complement strand
TCACTGATGCCCAAATAGAACTAAAATAGAAAAGGAGAGATAAATGAACGATTTCAGAAAATTCGCTACCGGCCACCTTGGTATCAACAGCATGGTGCTCGACGACGTGATAAGTGCACAGTCGCAGTATATGAACCCCTATATCCTTGAGGAGCGCAAGTTGAATGTCACTCAGATGGACGTCTTCTCGCGACTGATGATGGACCGCATCATCTTTCTCGGCACGCCTATCGATGACTACACCGCCAATGTGATGCAAGCGCAACTGCTTTTCCTCGACTCAGTTGACGGAGGAAGCGACATATCAATATATATCAACTCGCCTGGTGGAAGCGTCACCGCAGGATTGGGCATCTACGACACCATGCAGTTTATCTCGCCCGACGTGGCCACTATATGCACGGGAATGGCTGCCTCGATGGCTGCTGTATTGCTCGTGGCTGGTAAGGAGGGTAAGCGTCAGGCATTGCCACACAGCAGGGTGATGATACATCAGCCCCTCGGCGGAGTGCAGGGACAAGCTTCGGACATAGAGATAGAGGCCCGCGAGATAATGAAATACAAGAAAGAGCTCTATACCATCATAGCCGAGCATTCGCACACTCCATTCGAGAAGGTGTGGAATGATAGCGACCGCAACTATTGGATGACGGCCGAAGAGGCAAAGGAGTATGGAATGATTGACCAAATCCTCACTCGCAAATGACAAAGAAAAAGACGTGCAACTTCTGCGGCAGGAGTGAGTCGGAGGTGCGACTGCTCATAAGTGGAATCAGCGGGCAGATATGCGAGTCGTGCGTCGAACAGGCATACGAGATACTGAAGTCGACAGGCATGGTAGATGCGGCGGCCAAAGGAAAGGGCAGCAGCAAGCAGTTTGAACTGAAGGATGTGCCAAAGCCAACGGAGATAAAAGCGTATCTCGACCAGTATGTCATCGGCCAGGACGAGGCAAAGCGATTCCTCTCAGTGGCAGTATATAACCACTATAAGCGACTCGGGCAGCCGAAGGACGACGATGGGGTGGAGATAGAGAAGAGCAATATAATCATGGTCGGCAGTACCGGTACGGGTAAGACACTTCTGGCACGCACTATAGCACGACTGCTCGATGTGCCCTTCACTATCGTCGACGCTACGGTGTTCACCGAGGCAGGATATGTGGGAGAAGATGTGGAGAGCATTCTGAGCCGACTGTTGCAAGTGGCTGACTACAACCTTGAGGCCGCACAGCGTGGAATAGTGTTTATAGATGAAATAGACAAGATAGCCCGCAAGAGCGACAATCCGAGCATCACACGCGATGTGAGTGGCGAGGGAGTGCAACAGGGACTGCTGAAACTGCTCGAGGGAACGATGGTGAATGTGCCGCCAAAGGGTGGACGCAAGCATCCCGATCAGGACTATATCCACGTCGACACACGCAACATACTCTTTATCTGCGGAGGTGCTTTCGACGGCATTGAGAGCAAGATAGCACAGCGACTGAACGCTCATGTGGTGGGATTCAACTCAGTGCAGAACGCTCGCAGCATCGATAAGAGCGACCTGATGAAATATATCCGCCCGCAAGACCTGAAATCATTCGGGCTCATACCCGAGATAATAGGCCGTTTGCCGGTGCTTACATACCTCAATCCTCTCGATCGCGAGGCTCTCAGCCGTATCCTCACTGAGCCGAAGAACTCTATTGTGAAGCAATACGAGAAACTGTTCAAGATGGACGGCAAACAGTTGAAATTCAATCAAGATGCCCTCGACTTTATCGTTGACACCGCTGTTGAGTACAAACTCGGGGCACGTGGACTGCGGTCGATTGTGGAGACGATAATGATGGACCCGATGTTTGAGATGCCTGCGAAGAAAGAGAGGACATTCACCGTGACGCTCGACTTCGTGAAAAAGCAGCTTGCAAAAGCTAACCTCGGCAGCTGACGGCGTTGACGACTATCGACAGTAACACTGATACCAACGGCATTACACTACCAGAGAAACTGAAACAGACCGAAAAATCAAATCCTATGATAACAGAAAACACTCTTACCGAAAAACTGAAACACTACTTTGGATTCGACACATTCAAAGGCGACCAGAAGGCGATAATACAGAACCTTCTCGATGGCAAGAACACATTTGTGCTGATGCCCACGGGAGGTGGTAAGAGTCTGTGTTATCAGTTGCCGTCGATGCTCATGGAAGGCACGGCGATTGTCATATCGCCACTCATCGCACTGATGAAGAATCAGGTGGATGTCATCAACTCACTGAGCGAGAACGATGGTCTGGCTCATTATCTCAACTCCTCGCTCAACAAGGCTGCCATCAATCAGGTGATGGACGATGTCAGGGATGGCAAGACACGCTTGTTGTATGTTGCCCCCGAATCGCTCAACAAGGAGGAGAATGTGGAGTTCCTGCGTACGGTAAAGATATCGTTTTATGCCGTTGATGAGGCTCACTGTATATCGGAGTGGGGACACGATTTCCGTCCTGAATATCGCAACATACGTCCTACTATAAACAGCATCGGCAATGCTCCGGTGATTGCTCTCACTGCTACTGCCACCGACAAGGTGCGTACTGATATAAAGAAGAGTCTGGGAATATTAGATGCTGTTGAGTTCAAGAGTTCTTTCAACCGTCCGAATCTCTACTATGAGGTGAGGCAGAAGAACAAAGATATTGAGCGGCAGATAATAATGTTCATCCGTCAGCATCAAGGCAAGAGTGGAATAATATATTGCCTTTCGCGCAAGAAAGTAGAGGAACTGGCAGCCGTGCTGCGTGCCAACGATATAAAGGCGGCGCCCTATCATGCCGGTCTCGATTCCGTAACCCGTTCACAGACACAAGACGACTTCCTCATGGAGCGCATCGACATCATCGTGGCAACCATTGCCTTTGGAATGGGTATCGACAAGCCCGATGTGCGCTTCGTCATTCACTACGACATTCCCAAGAGCCTCGAGGGTTATTATCAGGAGACGGGGCGTGCCGGACGTGATGGCGGCGAAGGCATGTGCATAGCATTCTACGCTCAGAAAGACCTGCAGAAACTTGAGAAATTCATGGAGGGCAAACCCATTGCCGAGCAGGACATCGGTCGTCAGTTGCTGCAAGAGACGGCAGCCTATGCCGAGTCGTCGGTGTGTCGCCGGCGAATACTGCTCCACTATTTCGGTGAGCAGTATCCTGAGGATAACTGCCACTGCTGCGACAACTGTCTGCATCCAAAGGAGCGTCACGAGGCCGGCAACCTGCTGGTTATCGTGCTTCGCGCCGTACTCGCCGTGAAGGAGAATTTCCGACAAGATTACATTATAGACTTCGTGAAAGGGCGTCCCACCGACGATATCACCTCTCACAAGCACGATCAGCTCGAGGAGTTCGGCGCTGGCGAAGATGCCGATCCCAAGCTGTGGAACCCTGTCATACGTCAGGCAATCATTGCCGGATACATGCGCAAGGATGTTGAGAACTACGGGTTGCTGAAGGTTACTGCCGCAGGAAAGCGATTCCTCAAGTCGCCCACATCGTTCATGATTGTCGACGACAAGCGTTTCACCGATTACGAGGAAGAGCCCGCCGAAGGCAGTGCAGCGCTCGATCCCGAGCTCTACAGCATGCTCAAGGACCTGCGCCTCGAGGTGGCGCGCAAGCATAATCTGCCTTCATACGTCATCTTCCAGGATGTCTCGCTCGAGCAGATGGCGACAATGTACCCCATCACCATCGAAGAACTGCAGAACATACAGGGAGTAGGTGTGGGCAAGGCGCGGCGCTATGGCGAGCCGTTCCTCAAACTCATAAAGGCTCATTGCGAGCTTAACGAGATAGAGCGCCCGCAAGAGTTGAGGGTGAAGACGGTGGCAAAGCGGTCTATTCAGAAGGTGAAGATCATTCAAGGCATCGACCGTGAGGTTGATCTCGACGATCTAGCCACATCGCAAGGCATCAGCTTCGAGGAACTGCTCGACGCCATCGAGGCAATCGTTTATAGCGGCACGCGACTCAATATCAACTATTTCATTGACGAGGTGATCGACGAGGAGCACGTGGAAGATATATATGAATATTTCCGCGAGAGCGAGAGCGACAACATCGATGACGCCCTCGACGAGCTGGGAGGCGAATATAGCGAAGAAGAAATAAGGCTCGTGAGGATAAAGTTCCTATCCGAACAAGCAAACTGATTTGTTTTATAAAAAAAACTGATTACAATGAAAACTAAATCTCCACAAATTAGTTTTTTCTCATCTTTTCTCTTTCTCTTCATTATCGCGATGGCAATGGTGTCGTGCGAGCGTCCTTTTTCTGAGGAGATTGCCACAGGCGAACCCACCGGCGAGGGTGAGGCACATCTGCGCATGAGTGCCATAACGAGCAGTGAACTGTCGTTCTCGTCGATTATGTCGCCGCGCCACAGTGCATCGGCAGTGGCATCAGCATGCAGCCGCATCACATTTGCTGTGTATAAAGACGGCGAGCGCGTGGCGGTGACCAATCAGGATGTCGACGACAGCAACTTCGGCTCGTGCGATATGGTATTGCCAAAGGGTACCTACCGCATAGTGGTCGTGGGGCACAACGGGGCTGGCTCGGCAACGACAACGGAGGTAGAGAAGATAACATTCAAGAACAATAAGATGACCGACACCTTCTGGTGCACATCGACGGTCAATCTCAGCGACGATACCGATGTGAGTCTTAACATGAAGCGTGTGGTGGCTATGTTCCGTCTGAAGGTCACCGACAACATCCCCGCCAATGTTGCCGAGATGAAATTCTACTATACCGGGGGCAGTAGCACGCTCAGCGGAGTGACAGGTTTCGGCAGTGTCAACTCAAAGCAGACAGAGGTGCGCACCGTTGAGGAGGATATGCATACGGGTGGAGCAGAGTTTGAGATTTACACCATCCCGCACGAGCAGGACGATGTGCTCAACATCACGGTGACGGCTCTCGATGCCGAGGGCAAGACAGTGAAGGAAACCGTATTCAGCGATGTGGCTGTCACGGTGAATAAGATACGTCAGTACGAGGGCGAGTTCTTCAGCGAGTCGGCAGAGGAAGGACGCGGAAAGGTGCTTGTGACCGTCGATGACGAGTGGGGTGGCACCGACACCGAGGCATTCTGATTGCCTGCCTGTCTCTTGGCGTATTGCCCTCACACGGCAGCCACATAGTCAAGACGTTAGCAACATATATATCTGTGAACACATTTTAAAAATAGTGATATGAGGAAATTGATTTTTCTGCTGGCTTTATCGTTCTCGCTGACGATGACAGCAAAGAGTGGTCCTAAGGATTCTGGGACAAGTTATGCAAAAGAAGTATTACAACCCTACGTCGACAGTGGTCAGCTGGCGGGTGCCATCAGCGTATTCTACAAAGACGGTGTGCAGGAGACATGCTGCATAGGATATGCTGATGTGTCGAAGAAACGGCCTATAAAGATGGACAACGTCTTCATGCAGTGCTCACAGACAAAAGGCTTCTGTGGTGTGACGATAGCCAAGCTGGTTGAAGAGGGGCGCATCTCGCTCGACGATCCTGTGTCGAAATACCTGCCCGAGTTTAAGGAGCTCTGGGTGCTCGACGGCGAGAAGGATGGAATAAAGACTCTCCACAAGGCAAAGAACGTGCTCACCATACGCATGGTGCTCAACCACACTGGCGGCTTCCCCTTCGAGATCAGTGCCAAGCGTGGTGACGTAAGAGGCGGCGGATGGTCGGGAGGCGCTCCGCTGCGACAGGTGGCATCGATAGCAGCCGCATCGCCTATACTCTTCGAGCCTGGCACACGTGAGCAATACTCCAACACAGGAATCGACATCGGTGCTGCCGTAGTGGAGGTCGTCACAGGGATGAAGTGGGAGCAGTATCTGAAGAAGACGGTGCTCGACCCTCTGGGGATGAAGTCAACATGGTTCTGGCCTACTGACAAGCAGCTGAAGACGAAGATAGAACTCTACGCCATGAAGGATAATGCCCCTGCCGAATGGCGCGAGGAGATGGACATGCAACAGCGACCGTACAACGACTCGCACGTGTTTGCATCTGCAGGAGCAGGACTGTGGACCACGGCCAACGACCAGCTGAAGTTCTACAAGATGCTCATGAACCTGGGTCTAGGTGACAACGGTGTGCGTATCTTGAAAGAGGAGACAGTGAAGAGCATCCTCGCCGTAAGCACTCGTCCTGAGGGGCTTGGCGGCTACTCGCTCGGACTCACTGCTCCTGTTAAGGACAGCGACGACGCATGGTTCGGACATGGTGGCGCATGGGGCACCAACTGCTCCGTGAACTGGCACAAGAAGGAGCTCAAGATGTGGGTTATCCAGAGTGCAGGCGGTCCTCAGCCATGGGGAGCGGGAGTAGCCAAAGCTGCTGAGAAGTTCTTCGCACAGCCGATAAAGTCGGGTGTCGACGCTTACACAGGCAGGACAAGATAGTCTTAACGGCTCTTTCCATAACGGTAGGGGTGGGTTTCCGTACCCCTTATGGCAACAGGGAAAATATACTGTTGTGAATTTTGCTAGCAAAATTTTCAATAACTGGGCACTTTAATGCGGGTAAAGGGCCTCTTTAATGACAATTTTGCTAGCAAAATTTCGAGTGAAAGAAAATCCCTGCCTTACGTCCGCCCCTTATCAAGGGGCTCCAAATGCTAGCAAAATTGTTGTTAGGGACAAGGAGACAAAGAGTACAAGACAAATGACTATACCACCCCAACGGTGTCAAGGTGTCAACGGTGTCAAGGTGTCAAAAACATGGGTGTAACACCCTTAAAATGAAAAAGGTTACAAGGTTACAATGGTGACCATGTTACCGCAAACAC
>CACZRN010000017.1 GCA_902783625.1 uncultured Prevotellaceae bacterium | reverse complement strand
TTCAGTTCTCTTGTCTCGAGGGCATTGTTGTCGGCAGCGAAGCATGTGGCGTAGTAGAGCGAACTTGCATAGTCGGGCACACTCACCTCCTGCATCTTACCAAGCAGCCGGTGATAGTCGTCTTTCAGCGCTTTCCCGCCGAATGCGATTCTTACGGTCTTGCCTTTGGCGAGCGCGTTGAGCGCTTTTCCGTCGATCTGTGCGGTGCGGAACTTACCTTCAAGCCTTTCAACACGCACGTTGTAGCTCTTTCCTGCCATTCCCAGCAGTTTCACCTCAATGGTGTTGCCTGCCTTGTCGTTTATTATCTGATATGGAATTCCATTGATTGCAATCTTATCACGCTCCGGCTCATTGGTCACTTTCACCAGTGCGGCACGGAAAGGAAGCACCGTGACCTTCATCTCTGAGCCGTATTTATACGACCCCAGATCTTCGATGTAAGGATGATACATGCGCACCTTCACCTGCTTGCGGTTGTTTGTGAGTCCCACCTCATCGTCGAGGCGGATGGTGTATGTCACAGGGTTCCATGTGAGGTTTCTCAGTGTGAGGAAGCGTGTGGCGCTGTTGCCTCGTGCGAGAGCCTCAGGCCCATATTTGCTCTCGGGCAGACGCTTGGCCTCGGGAAGGATGTCGCGATAGGTGCGATGAAGGTTGAAGATAAATGCCAGCTGCGGATACTCGTCGTCGCGGAGCAGCCATGGATTGCCGTAAATCTCGGGGGCGAGAATCAGTTCACGCCCGAACGACTGCAGTATAAGGTCGTCGTCCCAATAGTCGTTGCACGACGATATGCACACTCCGTGATCCTCAGTCAGTCGGGTTAGGTCGGCAGGTGCTTTCCTGCTTATCGCTCCTGCGCGGTGATGAGGCGCGGAGACATCGTTGAGCATGTGCACGTCGATATACGTTTCCTGTCCTCCGAGCAAATAGGTGGTTGAGTGTTTCATTCCCTGCCCGAGGTCGAGGCGGTGGTTGAGCAACACAAAGTCGGGTACGTACCTGCGCACGTCGGTCATCATCTCGTCGAAATATCCGTATTTGCTTGGTCGCAACTGTCCGCATACGGCATCCATCTTGAACAGTCCGAATCCATAGTCGCGTGCCAGACTCACCATCATCTCTTGCCTCTCTCGTGCCTCCTGTTCGGTGTCGCCGAAGCCATCGGGACCGCACCACAGTCCCAATCGCGTGCCCATGGCGGCAGCCTGCTTGCTTAAAGGTCCGAATCCCTCGGGGAATTTCGACTTAAACCTGTTCGACGACATCTTGTCGTACATCTTCGAGCCGTCGAGAGCTCCCGCGTCGAAGGCGTAGATATCGAGTTCCATGCCGTAGCGGTCGTGGAGCCAGCGGAAGAAATTCAGGTTTACTGCTGTCTGTTCGGCGGTAGGTCCTTCGTTGGTGTTGTTTATCCAAGCGAAATATTCTGCTTTTGAAGGCGATTTCTGGTCGGCTCCTCCAATGGGGTGCTGTGCCGACACTTCTGTCGAGAGAAAGAGCAATAATGCTGCTAATGCCGCGATATGCGTTTTCATGTTTTAAAGATAATTGTTTGCGAGTAGATATTTTCAGCAAAGTTAATAATAATAGTGTTTGGGACAAAGGAAAAATCTATTTTTTTTGCACTTGCGCTCTCTGTATAGGAAAATGTACGCCAACAGGGTTTAAAACTTGAAAAAAGTTAAAAAACGACGTTTTTGCAGCCTTTTTAGGAGTGTTTTGTGAGAATTTCATAGTTTTGCCGTATCAGTTTCACTTTTTGATGAATGTCAAAAACAAGGGCATAAAAACGATATAAAGTGTCGTGGGCTTGTCGGGGACGTAAATTGTACATAACTTTGCAGCATGAAAATGGGGTAGGGATTTGATAAATCCTTTTTCCGCTGTTTTTCAGGATAACATTTTTAAATTTAAAAGTAATCGTTCGTGTGCGCCATTAAAAAGCGCGTGCGACTAAAAGAAAGGACAGAAAATGATGTTAGCACTGTTTTCGTTGGCCGTTGTAGCAGCAGTGATTGCTCAGGCCGTAAATCTGGGTAGGAAAATCAATATGGAGCGCAAATAAAACTCCAAATGATTGAAACCCTCTCTTTTTTTAAGAGTGAATTTTTGGTTTATTTTATTTATAACTGAGGCGAGTCGGTAGTTTAACCGGTTCGCCTTTGTGTTTTCTGTCCTTTCAGGCAATAGTGGGACATGCCTGTGGCAGGGCTTTCTGTATGCTTTTTCCGCAAGTGCTTAATAGCCCATTGAAAATTTTGCTAGCAAAATTTTCATTAAAGAGGCCTTTTAATGACATTAAAGAGCCCAGTTACCAGAAATTTTGCTAGCAAAATTTCGAATAAAGAGTCTCTTATTGCTGGTAAAAGGATATCCCTGCCTTACGTCCGCCCCTTATCAAGGGGCTCCAAATGCTAGCAAAATTTTCAATAGCGGTTTTTCCCTGTTCAGTAAAGCCGTTCTGGCATCGATGTCAGCGATTTGTTTTGTTACCGTCTTTTATTCCCCTTGCCAGTGCCTTTTATTTCTTATGCCTGCGCGTATATATAAATATGTGTATGAAGGGGTGGTGTATATGTTTTCGTTAAAAGGTGTTAAATATAAAGTGTTTTCGCTTGTTTTTCGTGGAAAAGTATATATCTTTGCGATATCAAAATGATATCAATTTTAATCAGTTAATAGTATGGAAACGAAAGAATTCAATTTTAAGGGTTTTAGGACGAGCGGTTTTCTCGCTTTGTTTGCAATCATTGCTGCCCTTGTGGCTGCCGGTTGGGGTATATACAGCGCTGTTGATGCCGAGGTTTACGGCTGCCTGTGGGCATGCATCGCACTCATCGTAGTGGCATTGGTGTGCTGTGGCGGTTTCGTGATGAACGAGCCCGGCGAGGCCCGCGTGATGATGTTCTTCGGAAAGTACAAAGGTACATTTAAGGAAGTGGGTTTCCATTGGGTGAATCCTTTCATCAACACAAAAAAGCTGTCGCTTCGTGCACGTAACCTCGATGCACAGCCTATCAAGGTAAATGATAAGATCGGTAACCCTGTGATGATCGGCTTGGTGGTGGTTTGGCGACTGAAAGACACCTACAAGGCTATGTTCGAGATCGACTCGCAGACGATGGCGCAGTCAGCGGCCTCGGCAACCATCGGTACCAATGTGGCCAGCGTGATGCGCGCTTTTGAGCGTTTTGTGCAGATACAGAGCGATGCTGCCCTGCGACAAGTGGCTGGACAGTATGCCTACGACAATACTAATGCACACGGCACAGAGCTTACATTGCGCGATGGCGGCGACGAGATTAACAACCAACTGAAGGAGAAACTTGAGGAGCGCCTTGCAATGGCTGGCATCGAGATAGTGGAAGCACGCATAAATTACCTTGCCTATGCTCCCGAGATTGCTGCTGTCATGCTCCGTCGTCAGCAGGCATCTGCCATTATCACTGCCCGCGAGAAGATTGTAGAGGGTGCCGTTAGCATGGTGAAGATGGCGCTCGATAAGTTGTCGGAAGAAGAGATTGTTGAGCTCGACGACGACAAGAAAGCTGCCATGGTGAGCAATCTGCTCGTGGTGCTCTGCGGCGACGACAACGCCCAGCCAGTGGTAAATACAGGTACTTTGAATCAGTAAACAGATGTTATGTTGTCGGATAGTCAAGTCAGACAGAAACGGTTGAACGGGCAAGCGTATCATTATGCCCAGCTCTTCTTGGGGTTCGGTGCTGTGATAATAGTCTTTGGTTTTATCCATGAAGCCAGTATGTCGGTAGTGCTCGGAGGGCTTGGCGTGCTTGTGTGTGGCGCTATGGGATACTGGCTTTGCCGCAAGACGAAGCAGTTGGAGCAGAGTGTCAAGATTGACACGCCCGACTGGGAACGCGCAGCTATTGAGCAGTCGGTTGCAAGATGGCAGCGATGGCTCAATAGGTGGGCAATGCTCACTATCTCGACATTATTGATGTTGTTCATATGGTATACCATCGATAATATATCCAGTGGTGAACACATATCGATAAAAAGATGGATAGAAATCGTGTGTGGCGACGCCGGCTTCGCGTGGATGTTCTACTTGCGATTGAAGCATGCTTTTCAAACACACATTTTTTAGTATGGCAAAAGAGAAACAAAACAATAAAAGCTTTATCTTGCGTGTCGATTCCGATACTATGGATGCCATCGAGAAATGGGCGGCCGACGAGTTCAGGTCGACCAACGGACAGCTGCAATGGATAATAACTGAAGCACTGCGCAAAAGCGGAAGGCTCAGAAAACATAAAGAAAGGAAACAAAATGAAAGTGAATAGAACAAAAGAGGGCACGATGTTTGAGATTGTATGCGGAGTGCTCATATTAGTAATGTGGATTGTGGCATTTGTGTTGTACAAAAACTCACCCGACATAGTGCCGACACATTTCAACGCTGCTGGCAATGTCGATGCTACCGGCGACAAAATTACTATCATCGTTATGGCTATCGTGGGTACTTTCGTCACTATGTTCGCACTCTTGGCAGCCTACAAACCCGACAAGGCAATCAACATACCTTTCACGGTGAGCAATACGGCGCAATATACCAAAATGATAAGAATGGTGCGCGTGATAGCTGTGGAGATTGCTATCTTGTTCATTGTCGTCATATTGATGATTGGTGAAAAGTTCAACCATGTTTGGTTGTTATACTCAATCGTAGGCATTGTGTTGCTGACAACAATCGTCTATTGCGTGAAGATTTACAGGTTGAAGGATGTGGAGGGTCCCGAGGCATGAATGATGAAGGGTTGACGGGCCGCAGTCGACACGGTGGTGAGGTGGTGTATATCTACCATTCCGTGTGGAAAACTCTTCTTCTTGTAATGGGTGCAGGGTTCCTAGTCTTTGGTTCTTACGCATCGTTAGGTAAAGGCTTGTTTCTCACTGTGATAGGTATCGTGGGACTTATTTTCTTCGGTTTCGGTGGTTTGTACATTCTGTGGCTTTTAGCGAGTGAAATGCTTTTCAACAAGCCTTACATTCAGATATTCCACGACGGAGTTGTGGTGCGTGGAAGAAAGCCTATGCGCTTCATGTTCAGCGATGTGAAGAAATTTCGCTTGATCGGATATAATGGTACAAAGAAATGGAGCAACAATGCTGAAATGATAGGTGTTGTCTATAAGGATAAAATCGAGGAGCGTAAGACAGAGAATTCCAGCATGTTGGGCAAAAAGCTGCGGCGATTTAATGTGGTGGTCGGTGGAGCGCCCGAATCGTTTGCTACCAGCGAACTCAGCATGTCCTCAAAAGCCATCTTCGACCTACTTCAGCAACGGCTCGAGGAGTATAACAGTAACAACACAGTACAAACGGAATAATGGCAAAGAAAGAATTTGTAGAGCAGATGTTCGACGACATAGCGCCTACCTACGACAAGTTGAATCATATACTATCGCTCAATGTCGATAAAGGATGGCGTCGGAAGGCTGTGCGTCGTATTGTAGCAACACGACCGAAACATGTTCTCGATGTTGCCTGCGGTACGGGCGATTTCGCTATCGCTTTGTCACAGGCGGGAGTGGAGAAGGTGACAGGTGTGGATATTTCGCAGGGCATGCTCGACGTGGGTATTGCAAAGGTGAAAGCGCTTGGGCTCAACATCGAGATGCATGTTGACGATTGCGAGCATCTGGGTATTGAGGATAATACGTTCGATGCCGTTAGCGTCGCCTTCGGGGTGCGCAATTTCGAACACCTGCAGCGAGGGCTGAACGAGATGCAACGAGTGCTGAGGCCCGGTGGGCTGGTATGCATCGTTGAACTGTCTGTGCCGTCGAATGCTTTGTTGCGCTGGGCATATAAACTGTATTTTCTTCATATATTGCCGTTTGTCGGCGGTCTTGTCTCAGGCAATCGCAATGCCTACCGCTATCTACCCGAGTCGGTGCTGAGGTTTCCGAAGCCTGATGAAGTGTGCCGGATGTTGAAGGAGGCAGGATTCCGTGATGTAGAGGCGAAGGCGTTCACATTTGGCTTGTGTCGAATGTTTACGGGGATAAAAAGCTGACGGAGTGTTGCAGTATGGTAGCTGTGGTTTTATCAAATAATTGGTGATTACTATGCAGGATGTAAAAGTAAATTCGCTTCGCGCTTGGGTGTTGGCGGCACGGCCGAAGACACTGACAGGTGCAATGATTCCGGTGTTACTTGCAGGGGCGCTGGCGTTTCGTGTAGGTGCTTTCCGACAGACCGACATGCTCGACGGGGCTCGATTGTTTTCCACACCTGTGGTGCATGTGGTGCTGTGGATTTGCTGTTTGCTCTTCGCTTGTCTGATGCAGATAGCTGCTAACTTCATCAACGATCTTTTCGATTATCAGCGTGGTAGCGACCGTGCCGATCGTCTTGGTCCGGAGCGGGCATGTGCTCAAGGATGGATAACACCGAGTGCCATGAAGGTAGGAATAGGTGTTGTTATCTTTTTTGCATGTGTTGTAGGACTTATTGCAGTGATAATCAGTGGAAAATATATGTTTTTCCATGGTTGCGAATATATCTTGATAGGATTAATTTGCGTATTCTTCGCATTTCTCTATACTACCCGTTTCTCTTATCTTGGATGGGGTGATGCGCTGGTGTTGGTATTTTTTGGTTTAGTTCCTGTGTGTGGGACATATTACATGCAGACGCTCACTATCACACCGCTGTCTGTTCTCGTGGCACTCATCTCGGGCATTGCCATCGATGCACTTCTTGTGATAAACAACTATCGCGACAGGAATGAGGACCGCATCTCTGGTAAAATGACTATCGTAGTGCGCTTGGGAGAGAAGTATGGACTTTATCTCTACCTCGCCATTGGCATCGTTGTGACGCTCCTCACCGTTTTTCTCTGGGTGTTGCTGAAGACGGGCAGTACCGCACGACAGCCCTCACTCTATCTGTTCCTTGCCGTGTGGTTTGTCTATCCCCTGCGTCATTACTTGGCTTGGCGTAAGATGAAGCGCATCAGAGAGGGTAGGGCGCTGAATGCAATATTAGGCGAAACAAGCATCAACATGTTCCTCATGGCGCTTATCATGTGTGCTGTTTTGATATTTGATTAAGTTTTGGATATAAAAAAATAGGTTGATTGTATTTGCAAATCAACCTATTAGATTCTGTATATCAGCAAAGAATGCCTTAAAAAGCCTCGCGGTATTTATTGTCGTCTTTGTCGGCGAGCATCGAGAGGTAGCTTTGGTATCGGCTTTGTGCGATGTAGTGTTTCTCGATGGCATCGATTACTGCGCAACCAGGCTCATGGGTGTGAGTGCAGTTGCTGAACCGGCAGTTCTTCGAGAAACGGAATATCTCAGGGAAATAGCTTGTTATCTCTTCGGGTTGCATATCGAAGCTGCCGAAGCCTTTTATTCCTGGTGTGTCGATGATATATCCTCCACACGGCAGTTGCAACATCTCGCTGAATGTGGTGGTGTGCATGCCTGTATTGTGTGCATCGCTTATCTCGGCGGTTCGCAGGTTTGCCTCGGGCAGGATGAGATTGATGAGTGTCGACTTCCCCACGCCGCTGTTACCACTGAGGAGGGTTATCTTTTCCTTCAAGATTGGTAGCAGAGCATCGACACCTTCGTTGTTTGCAGCTGATATGGCGAAGCACTTGTATCCGATGCTGTCGTAGAGCGACATCATCATCTCCATCAAGTGTAGGTCGTCGTCGTTGAGTAAGTCGGTTTTGTTGAACACGAGTACCACCGGCACATCGTAGGCTTCAGCCGATGCCAGGAAACGGTCAATGAATGTGGTACTTGTCTCTGGGAAGCGCAGAGTGACAATCAGGAATGCCTGATCGACGTTTGCGGCTATGATGTGCGATTGTTTTGAAAGGTTCTGTGACCGTCGGATGATGTAATTACGACGATCCTCAATGTCAGTAATAAAAGCTGTCCCCTCTTGATTGATGGCTATATGCACTATATCACCCACCGCAACGGGATTGGTGCTGCGGATGCCTTTCAGTCGGAAGTTGCCTTTAATCTTACTTTCGATGGTACGTCCGTCGTCGGTCCTGACGGTGTACCACGAGCCTGTGTTCTTAATTACGAGACCTTTCAAGAATGATAAATTAGAAATGTGGAATGTGGAGTGCGGAAAGAGTGAACTGCGGATTCGTTTCAGAAACAACCTCTCTCGAGATATTCCGACTCCATATTCCCATTTCTTTCGTTCTGTTTATATTGTCATTATTTCCTTGTTCTTCTCGGCAAGTATCTCGTCGATCTTCTTTATATACTTGTCGTGCACTTTCTGCAGTTCGAGCTCAGCATCTTTCTCGTTGTCCTCAGAGAGCCCGTCTTTGATGGCTTTCTTCAGTTTCTCTTTGATGTCGCCTCTCACATTGCGCACCTCTACCTTTGCCTTTTCGCCGATTTTGTTGCACTGCTTAGCCAGTTCGCGACGGCGTTCCTCTGTTGGCTGTGGTATTCTCAGGTGAACGATTTCGCCGTTGTTCTCGGGTGTGATGCCCACGTCGGAGTCCATAATGGCCTTTTCGATGTCTTTGATGGCTTTCTTGTCCCATGGGCGGATTGCTATTGTGCGTGCGTCGGGGCACGACACGTTTGCTACTTGGTTGAGCGGCACCATTGAGCCGTAGCTGTTTACTCTCACTCCACTGAGAATTGCCACGTTGGCACGTCCGGCACGGATGCGGTCGAGTGAATCTTTCAGAAACATTGCCGCCATTTCCATACGCTCTTCAGCGTCGGTTAGTGTTGCTTTTACGTCGATCATATTTTTTGGTTTTTAGATTTCTGTTATTCGAGCTATCCCTTATAAAAAGGGCCAAGCCGATTTCGTGACTACAAATTTATGTATTTAGATTTATTCTGCCAACAATTTTTAAAGAAAATTCAGTCCTAAGCATATAGATTGTCCGTCAGCAGTGCAGCTATCTGCTCAAGACAATTGCCGTCGTCTTGATTGAAGTCGGCCAGATTTTTACTGTCGATGTCGATCACTCCCACTATCTCGCCGTTATGTCTTCGTATGGGCACCACTATCTCCGATCTGCTCAGCGACGAGCATGCAATGTGTCCTGGAAAAGTCTCCACGTCATCGACTATTATCGTTTTCCCTTCCTTCCATGCCGTTCCGCAAACGCCTTTACCGAACGGAATCTCGTAGCACGCCACGCTGCCTTGGAACGGTCCGAGTCGCAGTACACCGTTGCGTACAAGATAGAATCCCACCCAGAAGAACCGTTCGGGAAAAGCCTCCTTCATTGCTGCGCTAACATTGGCGAGAATGCCTGTCTCGTCGGTCTCGCCGCTGATGAGGCTTTCAATCTGGCTTACGAGCACACGGTATCGTTCTTTTCTGTCCATAGTCTATACATTTAGTTCTTGTTCCACCATATTGGTCAGTTCCACAAATTGCTCAATGCTTATCTGTTCAGGGCGCAGTGTCATTATCTCGTGTTTGTAGAAGCTGTCGTCGTTTCTCTTTTCAGGCAGTATCTGCCTTAGCGACACGCGCAGCATCTTGCGCCGTTGACCGAACACAGCCTTCACCACACGACGGAACAGGCGCTCGTCGCATCCCAGCGAGGTGACCCCGTTGCGTGTCATGCGAATGACGGCACTCTTCACCTTCGGTGGCGGATTAAACACATGCTCATCGACAGTGAACAGGTATTCAACATTATACCACGCCTGTATCATCACCGACAGTATGCCGTAAGCCTTCGTCCCTTGACGGGCAGCCATGCGCTCTGCCACCTCACGCTGTATCATTCCAGTACAGCAAGGGATAAGGTCTTTGTTGTCGATCATCTTGAAAAAAATCTGCGATGAGATGTCGTATGGATAGTTGCCGGTCAGGACGAACGGCTTGCCATCGAATATCATGTTAAGGTCCATCTTCAGGAAATCCTGTCCGATGATATTCTCGCGCATGGTAGGGAAGTGCTCGTGCAGATACACCACCGACTCGCGGTCTATCTCCACCGCCTTCACGGGGCGGTTTTTCGTCACGAGATATTGTGTCAGCACACCCATGCCAGGCCCTATCTCGAGCACAGGAATGTCGGGACAAGCGTCCACAGTGTCGGCTATCCGTCGCGCTATGTCGAGATCGATAAGGAAGTGCTGCCCCAGATTTTTCTTTGGTGTAACTCGTTTCATGCTTTGTGTTTCTGTATTGCCACAAAGTTAGATATTATTTCCGACACTGCCATCAATTTCTTGATTATTTTCCCGACGATGCCATCATTTTCTATGACGGGCCTCAACAAGGCGAATAGTGTTCAGTATGTATCTCGCATATTATGCTCTCGGCATTAAAAAAAGAAAGTTTTTCTTTTTGTACTGCCCTCGTTTATTCGTATCTTTTTCAATCATAGATTTAAGAAGATACTCTCACTCGGCATTAAAAAAGAAAGTTTTTATTTTTGTACTGCCCTCGTTTATTCGTATCTTTGTCAGCGGAAAAGAAAACAATGGTAGAATCTGTTTAATTATGAATTTCGACGAAATAAGCGACAAGCGTGTGGCGGTGCTGCTCTCTGGCGGTGTTGACAGCGCTGTGGTGGTGTACATGCTGCATACGGCAGGTATTAAGCCCGACTGCTTCTACATAAAAATAGGTCCCGACGAGGACGAGGAGTGGGACTGCACATCGGAGGAAGACCTTGAGATGGCCACCGCTGTGGCAGCCAAGTATGGGTGTCGGCTTAGCGTGATAGACTGCCATCGAGAGTATTGGGACCGTGTGACGGCATACACCATAGAGAAGGTGAGGGCAGGCTTCACGCCCAACCCCGACGTGATGTGCAACCGCTTGATAAAGTTCGGAGCATTCGAGGAAAAGGCAGGCAAGGACTACGACATCATCGCCACCGGCCATTATGCGCAGACAGAAATCATAGATGGAGAGAAGTGGCTCACCACCAGTCCCGACCCTGTGAAAGACCAGACCGATTTCCTTGCTCAGATATACGACTGGCAACTCCGCAAGGCTGCGTTTCCCATCGGGCAGCTGATGAAAGAGGAGGTGCGCGAGATAGCCGAGCGTGAGCATCTCGTGAATGCGCGTCGCAAAGATTCGCAGGGCATCTGCTTCCTCGGTAAGATAAACTACAACGACTATCTGCGGCGCTATCTGGGCGAGAACCCCGGCGACGTGATTGATATGGAGACTGGCCGAAAGCTCGGTCAGCACCGCGGGTTGTGGTTCCACACCATCGGCCAGCGCCACGGACTCGGCTTCGGCGGCGGACCATGGAACGTGGTGAAAAAAGACATGGAGCAGAATATTCTTTACGTGATACGCGGCTACGACCCCATCCGTGCATATAAGGATGAGTTCCGCATTCACGACATGCACTTCCTCACTCGTCCGTTCAGGGATGGCGAGGAGCGCAATGTCGCGATAAAGATACGTCACACACCAGAATACTACTCCGCAGTGATAACACCCGAAGCCGACGGGATATACCATGTGAAGGCCAGTCAACCCATACAGGGTGTGGCACCAGGGCAGTTCTGCGTCATCTACGACAGCGACTTCCACCGTTGTTTCGGTTCGGCAGAGATAACATTATAATTGAGAAATGATAATTTATAATTGAAAATTATGATTAGAAAACTATCGCTATTGCTTTTTCTCGTTTCTTATTGTGTCGTAGGCAGTCGTGCCTGCACCAATTTCCTCATAGGCAAGAACGCTTCTGCCGACGGATCCACGATAGTCACTTACAACATGGACAGCTACGGTATGTACGGCAAGTTGCCGCTCTTTCCTGCCGCCAAGCACAAGCCTGGCGAGATGCGTCACGTGGTTGATGCCGACCATAACCACTACATGGGCGAGATAGAGGAAGCACCCGAGACCTATCAGGTTATCGGTCAGATCAACGAGCATCAACTCTCCATCACTGAGACCACATTCACGGGGCGCAAAGAACTGTGCGAACCGAACGGCATCATCGACTACGTGAGTCTGATGACCATTGGTCTTCAGCGTGCACGTACGGCTCGCGAGGCGATAAAGGTGATGACTGAATTGGTGGAAAGGTATGGCTATGCAAGCAGTGGCGAGACTTTCTCAATTGCCGATCCCAACGAGATCTGGATAATGGAGATGATTGGCAAAGGTGCCGGCGAGAAAGGTGCAGTGTGGGTGGCAATACGCATCCCCGACGACTGCATCTGCGCACATGCCAACCAAAGCCGCATCCATCAGTTCGACCAAAAGGATAAGAAAAACGTCATCTATTCTAAAGATGTCATCTCGTTTGCCCGTCGGCAGGGATATTTCAGCGGCAAGGATGCCGACTTCAGTTTCTCCGATGCCTATTCGCCCACTAATTTCCACATGCAGCGAGCATGTGAAGCGCGTGTCTGGAGTTTCTTCAATATGCATGTCGATGGCATGGAGCGCTATCTCGATTATGCCGACGGTCGCCATGTGGGCACCGCTGAGGTGATGCCCCTCTATTTCCGTCCGAAGCATAAGGTGTCGCTTCGCATGGCTATGGACGGCATGCGCGACCATTACGAGGGCACACCGTTCGACATGACAAAAGGTGCCGGCGGCGGGGCATGGGCTTCGCCATATCGTCCGCGACCGCAGGAGTTCGAGGTTGATGACAAGCGCTATTTCTTCGAGCGGCCCATTGCCACGCAACAGAGTTGCTGCACGATGGTGTGTCAGATGCGCAGCTGGCTGCCCGACGAGGTGGGAGGGATTATATGGTACGGCAATGACGACGCGAATATGGTGACGTACACCCCCGTCTATTGCAGTGCCACCCGCGTGCCGGTGTGTTATAATGCCCCCGACGCCACCGACCTTAAGTTCTCGTGGAACTCCGCCTTCTGGGTGTGCAACTGGGTTTCTAATATGACATATCCGCGCTACAGCCGTCTCTTCCCAGACGTGAAACGTGTGCGCGAGGAATTGCAAGACAAGTATCTCCATCAGCAAGGCGCTGTCGAGGAGCAGGCTTTGGCGCTCTGTCAACAGCACACGCCCGATGCACGCGAACTGCTCACCCGCCACGGCGAGGCTTGCGCAGCTGAGATGCTCTCACGGTGGAAGGAACTGGGCGAGTACCTGATTGTGAAACATAACGACCTTGCTGTGAAGCCTGAGACCGACGGAGTGTTTGATACCACACCCGATGGCTTGGGTGCACCACCGCTGCGCGAGGGCTACAATGAAGAGTATCGTCGCATCTTCGTACGTGAGACGGGCGATAAATATCTCGTGCCGGAGCAATAAAACACGTTCTTTTCACACTATATCTACAGGGATGTTTTATGTTCTCGAGTTTTGATATGAAAATTTTGCTAGCAAAATTTTGAATAGATGGGCTCTTTAATGCGGGTAAAGGGCCTCTTTAATGAAGATTTTGCTAGCAAAATTTC
>CACZRN010000016.1 GCA_902783625.1 uncultured Prevotellaceae bacterium | reverse complement strand
GGCAGGTTGTCGATGGGCTGTGTGCGCCGCCGCCGGGCTTTGTCGAGATAGTTGATGGACTGGTGGCAGGCGATGGTTGTCAGCCATGGACCAAGCTGCTGACCTTGCCATGTGTCGAGGCGATCGTAGGCGCGGATAAAGGTCTGCTGGGTAATCTCAGCAGCCAATTCACGGTCTTTTACTATCCCAAGCGCCTTGCTCAGCACTATGGGAGAGTATTTCCTCACGATAAGTGCGAAGCTCTTCGTGTCGCCGTAGGTGATGATGCGCTGTACTATCTGTCGATCGTCCATGTTCTGTCGTTTCTATGTATATGACCAGCGAAGGAATGAATTATTACAATCTCGCAAGAAAAAAATTAAAGAAACTTTTTCCCTCAACGTTTCGGCAGATGAGAAATGGTGGTATAAAAGGCATCAACCGATGCCTTTGGGCTTGGAAAAAGGCCTTTTTACTGAAGGTAAAGCAATCTTGTACTGCCAGTATATGGTTCTTTTACTGGCAGTACAAAGGCCATGTGTTATTCTTTGAATTCGAAGAGATTGTAGAATCCTGTCATCTTGAACACCTTCTGAATGCCTTCGTTGATGTTGCGGATATAGACGTGACTTCCCTTCGCCTTGGCATTTTTCAGCACAGCAAGGAAGATGCGCAGTCCGCTGGAGGATATATATTCCAGTCCGGTGCAGTCGAGAACGATGTCATGCCCTTCGCAGTTGTCGAGAGGCTTCATTGCTTTTTCCGTCTCTAAAGCGGCGGGTGTGTCGAGACGGCCATCGAAATACATTATGAAGTTACCTTCTTCTTCTTTGAATGTTGTTTTCATTTTAGTTTTATTGTTTTTATATTTGTATTCCAATAAGAGTGTGAACAGCCACTCACGCTATGAGGGTGATGCTATTCTTATGAGTAGATGGGGTATATGATGTTAATTATTACTAGCATAGCCACGAATAGCACTGCCTGCATGCAGATGCCCAGTCGGGCGAAGTCTTTAAACCTGAATCCTCCTGGGCCGAACACAAGCATGTGTGTTCTCGACCCTAATGGAGTGATGAAAGTGAGGTTGGCCGAAATCATGAGCGCCATGGTGAATGTCATGGGATTGCATCCCAGCGTTGCTGCCTGATGCCATGCTATCGGGAAGAAGATGGCGCAGCTGCCCACATTGCCTGTAAATTCGCTCGTAATGAGGGCGAGCAAGCACATCGCCGCAAGTACGATGTAGGGGTTGGTGCCGCAGATGTTGAGCATGTGTACGGCTATGGTGTCGCTTATACCTGTCTTGGTAATTGCTGTGGATAATACCACGGTGGCTCCAAGGACGAGGAGCAGATCCCATTCGATATACTTTACCACGCTGTGCATGCGGCAACATTTGGTGATAATCATCAGTCCTGCCGCGAGCATTGTCGATGCCCACAGTGGTCGGATGTGGAATGACGACATGACGAACATCAGCACCAATATCGCTGCTGCGGTGATGGTGCGCCTGCCCATCTGCGGCACGAAGTGGGAGTCGAAGAACGTCAGGTTGCGTTGGTTGATGTTCTCCAGCTGGTCGTCAGACTTTGGAGGACATTCAAGCAACAGACTGTCGCCAGCCTGTAGTTTTATCTCGCGTGGCTGACCATCGACGCGCTTTCCTTGTCGTGCCACGGCCACAAGCACCATGTCGTTTTTCTGTTCGAAGTCGTTGGTTGTCATCGATGTGCCTATCAACTGGCTGCCGAAGGTGACATAGGCCGTTCGCAGTTTGCGGTTGGTGTCGATTTCGCTGATGTTATACACATGATGCGTTGCTGCCACAAGTCCATGTGTGCGCTTAAGCTCGAGCAAATCGTTTATCTGTCCCGCATATACAAGTCGGTCGCCGCCAAGGATGAATTCTTCGTCGGTGACAGGCATTATTATCTCCTTGTCGAAACGCACTATCTCGACGAGCGAGCCACCCTTCACATTCTTCAGTCCTGCCTCTGCTACTGTGAGTCCAACAGCCGGGTTGTCGGTCGGTACGAGCAGCTCGACGGTGTAGTCGGATGTTGTCTCAAACGATATCTCGGGCGATTCGCGGTCTGGGATAAGCCGACGCAGTGCCACCACCAGCGGTATTGCTATCATTGTCAGCAACAGCCCGGGCAGCAGGGGTTCAAACACGTTGAGCGGTTTTCCTGTCTTCTCCATGTAGAGTCCCGAGACGACAAGGTTTGCACTGTTACCCATCAACGTGCATATACCTCCCATTGTCGCTGCGCAGCTAAGTGGCAACAGCACTCTCGACGGTGAGATGTTGAGGCGACGCGCCCATATCTTCACTGCGTCGATCGACATTGCCACCACGTTGAGACCGTTGAGCAGTGCCGAAAGAATGCTCACAGGTATCATCAGCCAGTAGAGCGACTGGCGGTAGTTTTTCGGTTCGCCAAACACATGTTGCGTGAGCCAATACACCACTCCGGTGTGTATCAGTCCGGCTATTACGATGAAGAATGCCGCATGCACCACCACTGGCTCCGATGCGAAGCCTGCCATACCCTCTTCCTCTGTCACCACACCGGTGATGAGCAAAATGGTCAGAGCCCCGAGGAATGTCACCTCGGCAGGGATGCTGGTGCGCACCATGACGACAAACAGCGCCGCAAGGGTGGCTATCGTAATCCATGCCTGAAGGCTAAGTCCGAGAAACATTATACTTTCCATCTTCCAGAGTAGTGCGTTATATGGTTGTCAGGCTATGCGTTGCTCGTCAGTTTCTTTCTAAGTGTGAGCACGTTCTTGCCATTGATACGTTCGTAGTTCATCGAGTCCATCAACTGTCTTACCAGATATATCCCGAGTCCTCCTATCGGTCTGTCTTCAGCCGAAAGGGTGGTATCGGCGTCTTCTTTTGTCGTTGGGTCGAAAGGCATGCCGCTGTCGGTGATGGTGAACTTCATCCTTATGTCGTTACACTCTGCCGTGATATTCATATCGCCCTTTGTGCCGAGCGGGTAGGCATACTTCATCACGTTCACCACAGCTTCTTCTATTGCCAGATTAAGCTCCATCGTGGCTTCGTCGTCGAATCCTATCTCCTCGGCCACCTCGCTCACGAAGTCGTTCAACAGCGGAATGTTGTTGATGTCGTTTTCGAGTGTCAGACTCTTCTTCATAGTCACCAAGCGCTTCTCTTTGGTGTATTTCACCACGAGCATAGTCATGTCATCGCTCTGTTCGGCATTGCCAACAAAGTCGCTGACAGCCTGTCGCATCGACCTTAGTATGCAGTCTTCGTTGGGTTTCAGTATCCCCTCAAAGTTGTCGTCACTGGCTTTTTTCGCTACCTCGATAACCCTCTCGTCGCCAAACTGATTGTGTGCGATGTCTTCAGCCTCCGATAGTCCGTCGGTATAGAGGAATATGTTTGTGTGTGGACGGATTGTCGTTTCCTGCCCTTTGAACTTGAAATCTGCCATTATACCCAACGGTATGTTCGACACCACGGGCAACTCGCCGACGGTGTTCAGTTGCTCTCCTTCGCTAGCCTGTCCTATCAGCAACGGCCGCTCGTGTCCCGCGTTGCAATAGCGCAGACGTCCAGTAGGCAGATCGAGCACTCCGATGAATAGTGTGACGAACATAGATGACTCGTTCGACTTTGTCATCGACTCGTTCATCAGTTCCATTATCCTTACAGCGTTTGACTCATGAGCTGATGCGGCACGGAACTGTGTCTTTGTCACCGCCATTACCAGGCTTGCAGGCACGCCTTTTCCGCTTACGTCACCGATGCAGAAGAACAGTTTCTCGTCGCGTATATAGAAGTCGAACAAGTCGCCTCCCACTTCTTTGGCAGGGTCAATCAGTCCAAACACCTCGATGTCGTCACGGTCGGGGTAGGGTGGGAACACCTTCGGCATCATTGCCTGCTGTATGTTTTTTGCAATGCGCAGCTCGCTGCCTATGCTCTCCTTCTCGCTGTTTATCTGCTGCATGCGTTTCGTCTGCTTTGCCGTCAGCCACAGCAGCAGTGCCAGCATGCCCAGTCCGAGGAGCATAAACGAGATAAGTATCATACTCACTCTGCGCAGGTCACCGAATATGTCTTTATCCTTACATATCACGGCCATCGACCATCCGGTGCTTTTATCGACAGGGGCATAGAACACGTAAGTCTTCTCGCCGCGGTTGTTCCATACCGTTGCTTGTCCGCTTTCGCCCGCCATCATCCGTCGGTCAACCTCGAGGGCCATCGTGTCGTGCATTTGTGACGAAATCTCTATTGAGCGTTTGTTCATCACCAGGCTCTCCACGGGGCACGCCATGATACGCCCTTCGCGCGACACCATTATGTTGTTAGCCGCTATGCCAGGAGTTTTGTTTATCACCTTGCTCAGCCAATCGAGCGACAGGTCAGTCCCCAGCACAGCCACTATCTTTCCTCTCTCGTCGTGTATCGGACAGGCATATGTGGCCACCATAGTGTGTGCCCCTACCTCGTCGTAGTAAGGCTCACTCCATATACAGCTGTCGGCGATAATAGCTTTTGTGAACCATTCGGCTTTAAGGTAGTCGTGATCAGGTCCTCCCAGCTGCTTATTCTCCAGAGTACCGTCGGAGTGTTGCACGACGTAAGGTTCATACCATCGTCCCTTGCTTGGGTGATAATCAGCCACGAATCCTATGCCTGCGCCCCTTATATTGATATTGCCCGCCACTAGATGGGTTAATAGCTCGTTCATCATGTCGGCATTGCCAATATGCTTTTGTGTAGGCCATTTTATACCTTTTGTGGCAGTCTCCACCATCTCCAGGACATTCCTTATCTTCAGGGCTGTTTCAGAGAGTTGGTTCTCGGCCCTGTTCTCCGCCTCACGCCTCAGACTGTTGTACGAGTAGTAGTTCAGCACGCCCAGCATGACGCCCAGCACTAGTGCTGCTAACGCCACCACGATGATGTTGCTTCTCTTGTGTAAGTATGAGTTGATTCTTGAAATAATATTCTTTATATTCATCTTGTCAGACTATAAAAAACCGTTTGTCCACTCCTGCAAGGAGTGAATACATCGTGCAAAATTACGTTTTTTTCCTTATTTATCCTTTCCCCTTGCCGCTAAATCTATTCCTGAGAGTTTCTTTTTTGTAAGAATTAACATTTTCGGTTTCTTGAGACACAACTCTCAAGTCAGCCTACGCACTGTTCGCTTCTTCTTCCACAAAGCGAGGATGAAGGCTTTCGGAAGTGTGTTTTAGGAAGAATAAAAGCAGATGAACAGCGTATGTTTTTTCTCCGACGAATAATTTTGCTAGCAAAATTTCGAATAGAAAGGCTTCTTAATGGCAATAGATGGGCTCTTTAATGAAAATTTTGCTAGCAAAATTTTCTGAAGGCAATGTTAAG
>CACZRN010000015.1 GCA_902783625.1 uncultured Prevotellaceae bacterium | reverse complement strand
GCAAGTGTCTATCTCGACCTTACCTATTTCCGTCTCTTTGCAAGTCATGAGAAGGGTTGGGTAGGAGGCGATGGCGTTTACACGACAACGCTGCCCGATGGCAACATCTTCTGGTCGTTTGGCGACAGTTTCTTCGGTATGCCCATCGAGTATCGCAACAATGGCCGACCGACAAATCTGCCTCGCAACGCTGCCATGATACAGACGGGGGAGAATAGCTGGCGCGACTTTGTGGTGCTCAACGAGTATTGTTCAACCGACCCTAACGATCGCGACCGCTATTATAAAGGAAAGACGTGGCTGCGTCATCCCGATGCCAAACTCAGTCAGGCAGAGATTGACCGTGGCAATACCGACAGCGACCATTTCCTGTGGCCTGGCGACGGCACCGTCATTAAGCGCGACGGCAAACCCATCCTGCAACTAATCTGGGGATCGGTATATGGAGAAATGGAAAGCGACTGTCGATTTGTGGCAGAATATTCGCTTGAGGGTAAACCAGGCGACGAGGGATATATGAAACTCTTGCGACTCATCGACAACGGATGGCCAACAGGGTATGGCTCGGGATTGTTGGAGGATGCCGACGGCCATTCCTACCTCTATAGCTCTATAGGCACCGACTATGGACTTGGAGCCATTGCTATTGTGGCACGAACCCAGACTCATGACATCACAACAGAGTGGGAGTATTATATCAAGGACACCAACGGTAACTGGCAGTGGCAGAAAGAGATACCTACCACGCAGGAGAAACAGCGCTCGGGAATATCAAACGGCGACTGGGTGACAGAGCCAAGCGTATTTAAGTATGGCGATTACTATTATATGTGCACGCAGGTGATGACAAACAGCCCCATTTACATTATGCAGGCAGAACATCCTTGGGGGCCGTTTAAGAACAGAAAGGAATTATATAAAGTTCCTGAAGAGCATAGTGCTACGTATAACTGTTTTGTGCATCCTCAACTGTCGCGGACAGGTGAACTTGTGTTGTCTTACAACATGAATCCCGCCGATTTAGTTTATTATACAAAAGATTCCGCGGGAAATGCCGAGGAGCATACCGCAAACGGTTTTGCTCGTAACTTTAACGCATGGGGCAGTGCCGATTTGTATCAGCCACATTTCCTGCGCATATTCGATTGGCAGAAACTCTTTGGCATTGAAAATACTGGCCCGATAACCGATGTGGGAATAACAATTTACAATCAAATGCCGTAAGTGGAATCGTTAAAGAAATGAATATCATGGACAAAAGATTTATAAGCATCGCAGCATTGTGTTTTACCCTTACACTTCATGCACAGCAAATCGACCTTGCCGATGCAGCTTTAAAAGGCATTGAGCTCGAATATATCGGCAACGTTGTGCAGAACAAAAAGGTGGAGTTATATAGTGACATAACATATTGGAACAGACTCGGAGTGCGTTTCCGCGGATGGAATGGCGGCACAGGTGGACAGACAACACCCTTGCCCGATGGGAATGTGTTCTGGTCGTTTCAAGATAGTTATTTCGGACTCGTCTCAGAGAATAGAACCCGAAAAAAGAAGATGAACAACCAGCCCCGTAATGCGGCAATGATTCAGACTGGCGAAGAGAAGGGCGAAGACTTCATCACGCTGAACAATTATTGCAGTACAGCGTTATCCAAGTTAGACTATTATTATATGGGTTACACATGGCTGCGACATCCTGATGCGAAACTCAGTAATGCCATGCAGAAGCGTGGACGCACCGACCAAGACTTTTACTATTGGCCCGAAGACGCCACGGTGGTGAGTCGCAATGGCAGCACGTTGCTGCAAGTGATGTTGTCGGGATATAATGCCGACGGCGACATCATAGAGACAAGCATTGCCGAATATCTCATAGGCGACGATCCCACACAGAGCGATTACCTGACACTTACTCAGTTGCAGCGCAGCGTTGCACCGGCTTTTGCTCAATATGGAGTTGCCATTCAGGAAGAGCCAGATGGCGTGTATATCTATGGCAAGGTGAAGAATGAAAACGGTCAAGGTAGAATTGTCGTTGCTCGGACAAAGAAACGCGATCTGCTCACACCATGGGAATACTACATCAACGACGGTGATGGCAACTGGCAGTGGCAGACTGAACAACCCACTGAGGAGCAGTTGGCGAAGAGCGACATTGCAGGTGGTAATAACATAGAGCACCCCAGCGTTTTCAAATATAATGAGCACTACTATATGATTACTTTCAATAGTCCAAGTGGTAGTATGTATATGTATCAAGCTGATAATCCTTGGGGACCATTTGGTACACGAAAGCGTCTTTATGTATTCCCATCGGAGCAGGGTGCCATAACTCATGTCGTCGTACATCCACAGCTGTCGCGGATGGGCGAAGTGGTGCTGTCGTACAATGCCACCCCTGTTGCCTCCACCGTCATCACTCGTGGAGCCAACGGCGAGGCTGTCGAAAACGTCATCGATGCCATTGAGCGCAACTACACCCAGTGGGAGAGTGCCGACTTGTGCCAGCTCCACTTCGTGAGGATGTTCAACTGGCAACTGCTCTTTGGCGAAGAGAATACAGGTCCTCTCACCGATAGCGGGCTCGATACATTCGTCACCGCCATTCCCGATATCACCATCGATGAGCAGCCACTGTTGAGTCTGCATTACAATGCCACGCAGCGTGTCGTAACACTCTCAGCGGAGTCGGCAGATGCACGGCTGCTGCGTCAGCCTGTCGAGTGGACTGTCTCTACGCTGGCAGGGCAGCGAGTGCTCAGTCATCGTTCCGAAGGCACACCGACTCTATCTCTCGAACAGCTGCCACGTGGCGCATACATTGTCGTTGCGCGTCAGGGCACAGAACACGCGGTAGTGAAGATTATTATTTAAATCATAATTCATCTTTTGCTGTTGCCGACACTTAAACACCTTAGCCTGCTTTTCGCATTGTTGCTTTCGTCTTTGATGACAAAGGCACAATCGACTAGCTACATTATCAACGAGATAATGGTTGGCAATATCGATCAATATATTAGTCCCACATTCAATTTCGAATCGTGGGTAGAGATATACAACCCTTACGATGCCGACATGCCATTGGGGGGCTTCTATCTCAGCGACGACGCCGACGACCTGAAGAAATGGCGTATGCCCGATGCCGTTGGTGTAGTGCCAGGCAAAGGCTATAAAGTCATTTGGTTTGATAATGCCAACTTGAGCATCACCAATTGTCCATTCGATTTAGACGCCGATGGAGGAACATTGTGTCTCAGTGATCGCATGGGCAATCTTATCAGCAAAGTAGCATATCCAGCTTCTGTGGAGCGTGCATCGTTTGCGCGCATCACAGATGGAGGAAGCACGTGGGCCTTTACTTCGTTTCCCACGCCTGGATCAGATAACTCAATATCTGTATTCTCGTCGCAACTTCTTGATTCTCCAATTATTAAGCCCGACTCAAAAGTCTTCGACAAGCATGTGGTCGTATCTTCCGATATCCCCGATGGCTGTGTGGTGTATTATACCACTGACGGCACGCTGCCATCGCCTACAAATGGGAAACGACTATATCACAACATCCTTATCAGAGAGACTGCCACGTTGCGATTCCGTATGTATCGCGACGGCTGCTTGGCGAGCCCTGTGACAACACGGTCGTATATAAAGCGTGACAAGGATTACCAGCTCCCCATCGTCTCTGTTGTCAGCGATCCACGGTTCCTCTACGACGACTCAATAGGTATATATGTGAAAGGTGTGAATGGTAAGCCAGGTAATGGGGCAGGGAGCAAGGCTAACTGGAATATGGAGTGGGACCGCCCTGTCAACATGTCGTATATACTTCCCGACGGAGGGATGGCTGTCAACAAAGACGTTAACATGAGCATTGCCGGAGGCTGGAGTCGTCTGGCATCAACGAAGTCGTTCAAGCTGAAAGGCAAAAAGAAGCTTGGAGGCGACCGCGACTATCACTATCAGTTCTTCACTGCAAAGCCCTTTCTGCGCAGCCGAACCATATTTCTCCGCAATGGTGGCAACGACAACAAGGCTCGTTTTAAGGACCCCGCCATCTCAACCATAATACAGCGCTCCGGCATCGACCTCGACGTGCTGAGCTATCAGCCTGTCCACCATTTCATAAATGGCAAGTATATAGGCGTCATCAATGTCCGCGAGCCGTCGAACAAACATTTCGTATATGCCAATCTCGGTTTGGATACCGACGAGATAGACTGTTTCGAGATAAATTGCGACAGTGCATATATTCAGGCCTGTGGCAATCGCGAGGGGTTTGAGCGTCTCTACGCACTGAGTGCCAATGCGAAAATAGCTGACGTATATGAGGAAATCAAGCAGTGGCTTGATATCGACGAGTATATAAACTTTATGGCCATGAGCCTGTACATGGGACGCGGCGACTGGCCACACAACAATTTCAAAGGCTATCGCAAGACCGACGGCGGACGATTGCGGCTCGTCGCTTTCGACCTCGACGCCTGCTACGAGGTAGACAATCCGTTTACATATCTTGAAGGCGAGCAATATCACACATTCAACATCCTCTACAGCGGGACACGAAGAGTGAATGAAGAAATCGAACTGGTGACCATCTTCCTCAACCTGTTGAAAAACGATGCGTTCCGTAAGCAATTCATCGACACCTTCTGCATCATGGGAGGCAGCGTGTTTGGCAAAGACATCTGTTCCGATATAATCGACAGCCTCCTATATCGCGTTGAGCCCATGCTACAGATGGAAGGCTGTACGGCTAGAAATGTCGCTGCCGAAGTGAAAGGCGGACTCGATTCCCGAGTCGACGACATGACCAATGTCATGAGGAAATATCAGCCCATGAACCTGTTATGGACTAAACCCACCTCGTTGCGTATGACAACCAACGCCAGCGAAGCGCGACTGATGTTGAACGGCATCGAGGTGCCTTATAGCCGCTTCGAAGGTAAGGTGTTCGCCCCCACAAAGATAAAAGCCATCACCCCGGCAGGGTTCACATTTCAAGGATGGTACGCCGGATACGACAGCGTGAGGGTGGCGATTCCATATCATACCGAATGGAAATACCTCAACAGCGGCATACTCACCGACGACAGTTGGACGGCACTATCCTACGACGATACATCGTGGAGTTCAGCCACCGCACCCATCGACGACAGCATCATCAACCACGGCGAGTGCTATCTTCGACAAAAGTTCATGTGCTTTGGGCAAATAAAGCCCAGCGAGGAATTTCTTCTCGAGTATAAAGCCACATGCCCGGCCGAGCTATATGTAAACGGCAAGTACGTTGACACGCTCCCCGCAGCCCAGATGACAAAAGCCATACTCCTGCCTGCGTCGGCATTCCGCATGGGGAAGAACATTCTTGCCGTCCGTCTCACCCCCTCGGAGAGTGCCTGCTGGGATGCAAAGCTCACAAGGAGAAACGGCATCGACGGCATGCCTCTCTATTCCACCGATGCCGAGATAAGCATAGCTGCCGATGGCAACTACTCGCTCACGGCACTCTTCCGTCCTATGACTGCCGACGATACAGGCCAGTCCACCGTCAGCCCTGTGCGCATCAACGAGGTATGTCCCGCCAACACCGTGGCCGTCAACGACCATTTCATCCGTTCGGGATGGATAGAACTCTACAACACCACGTCCACCGCAATCGATATAACAGGCATGTATCTCAGCGACGAGCCCGACAATCCCCACAAGTGGACCATCGATGGCCCCTCCACAATCATCGCCCCCCACGGCTACGCCATCGTCTGGTGTGACAAGCAGGAGCCCCTCACGCAACTCCATGCGCCGTTCAAGATAAGTGCGGGCGAGGGCACGGTAATCCTCTCTGATGCTCAGGGTATGTGGACAGATTCCTTTGCCTATTCGTCGCTCGACGGCACCTGTAGTGCCGGACGCTATCCCGATGGCGCCGATGACACCTACCACATGCCGCGAACCACCATCGGCCGATCCAACCAGCTGGGATCTGCGGCGACATATCTTTGTGAACAAACCACAAGTATCGCAAATGCCCCCTCCGCCTCCTTGGGAGAGGCAGGCTGCCTATTGACTGTTACCTATGCAGACAGGAGAGTGTCTGTTTCAGGCCCATCTGCCGATGAAGCGCGCATAAAGGTATATACTCTGAGTGGCCAAGCCCTTACAGACACCCCTCAGCGAGTGCGTGGCGATTTCGTTTATATCGATTTGTTCGACAAACAGCCTGGAGTGTATATTGTTCAGGCTACAGATAAAAACGGGCATACAACCAGCAAGAAGTTCGTCGTGAAATAAATGCTTATAAAAATTTTG
>CACZRN010000014.1 GCA_902783625.1 uncultured Prevotellaceae bacterium | reverse complement strand
ACGCAAACTTCTTCGTATCTCAAAAAAAATATTACTATTTTTATCTGCGGCATGTCCCTTGACTGCTCCGCTGTCATCAGCCCGCATCCCATCTGTTGCAGCATACAACTTCCTACCGTAGTCCATACGCAACGCATATGTATTCGTTATCGGTTTTGCCTTAAAAATAACAGGCAAAACTATCTTTTCTTCATTTTTTCTCGAGGGAGGATGAGCAGTTGCTTATTCCGACGACATATCGGCAACCATCTTGCGGTATGAATCATATAATCTGGCTCGTGCGATGTAGCCTATCAGGTGTTTTTCAATGTCGGTAATAGGCAGATATGCTGCGCCAGTGGTTTCAAATGCCTGCATGACATCGTGCATGGGATCGTTTGCCGACAGTACAGCAGGAGGAGGAGTCATCACTTGTCCCACGGTAAAACGCTGATACAGCTCCGTGCGGAACATGATATGACGGATTTTAGTTATGTCAACCTCGCCAAGCAATGTTCCCCCCGCATCGGTGACAGGAATGAAACTGGTGTCGCTGCGACTGATGCTCTTAACGAGCATGCCGAGGGGCATGTCGGGGGTGACGGCGGTGTACTCGTGTTCAACCACGCTGTTCAGATTCATCAGTGTGAGCACAGCGCTGTCGGTGTGGTGTGTGACCAGTCGCCCCTGTCGTGCCAAACGGGTGGCATAGATGCTGTGTGGCTCGAAGATACCCGTAATCATTACCGAAACGATGCTCACAATGATCAGTGGCATGAAGAGGTCGTAACCTCCTGTTATCTCGGCTATCAGGAATATGCCCGTCAATGGGGCGTGCATCACTCCCGCTATCACTCCTGCCATACCAAGCATGGTGAAGTTGCTTTCCGATACTGGCACACCCAGATGCCAAGTGTTCCAAAGACGTGCGAAGAGGAATCCTCCGTATGCACCTATGAACAACGATGGCGCAAAGGTACCGCCAACGCCGCCACCGCCATTGGTGGCTGATGTGGCAAATACCTTGGTGAGAATAACCAGGGCGATATAGATGAGCAGCATACTCTCGCTTCCGTAGAACATGGAATTGTTCATCACCGACTGCCAGTCGTCGATGCTCTTGCCATTGAGAAGGATGTTGATGGAGTTGTATCCCTCGCCATAGAGCGACGGGAAGAGGAAAATGAGCAAACTAAGTGTAATACCTCCTAATGCAAGTTTGGCGTAAGGCTTGTCGCTCAGTCGTGCATAAGTGCTCTCAGTGATGCTCATCATACGGATGAAGTAGAGACTTATCACTGCGCATGCTACACCAAGCAATATGTCGGCAGGCAGTGTCTGGATATTCCATACTCTGTCGAGGGCAAATGTGAACAACGAACTATTACCAAGGAAGATATACGTAAAACATGTCGCCGTGACACACGATATGAGAATGGGCATCAGCGACGCCATGGTAAGGTCAACCATCAACACCTCGAGTGTGAAAACAAGTCCTGCAATCGGTGCCTTGAAGATACCTGCTATGGCGGCGGCAGCGCCACATCCTACGAGCAGCATCAGCGTTTTGTTGTCGAGTTTGAATTTTTGACCAAGGTTTGAACCTATCGCAGAACCAGTTAACACGATTGGTGCCTCTGCTCCCACAGAACCACCAAATCCGATGGTTATTGCTGATGCCAGCACCGACGACCAGCAATTATGGCTTTTCAGCCGTGAGCGTTTAGTGGATATCGCGTAGAGGACACGAGTGATACCATGCGAGATGTTATCCTTGACAATGTATCTTACAAATAGCGATGTGATGAATATGCCTACAATGGGGAATACCAGATAAAGCCAGTTGTAGCTCTTCTCGTAGAAGCCGTTAGTAAGCAGTTGCTGTATCTGGCTGATAAGGAAATGCAGAATAATAGCAGCCACTGATGCCAGGAAACCTATTATAAAGGCAAGCAATAGTGACAAGTGGCGCTCAGACATGTGATCTGAAAGCCACAATGCTATCTTGTCTGTTCTTTCTTTGTTTGCCACAATATTGCGATTTTCACGATTTCACAATTTACTTCTATAAACTGATATCATCTGGTGGGGACACTCTACACTCTACACTATCAACTCCTTATAATAGTTACCTCACCGTTACCCTTCAGTCGTATAATGCTGCTTGGATTATGCGGCTTGTGCTCTTGTCGCCGTGTCCAGCATACATAGTCCACAGCATTTAATATCTTTTCCGATATATCGCGGTAGTTCTGTGCAGCTGGTTCTCCACTGATGTTCGCACTTGTGCTGACAATTGGCTTCTGCATGCGATAACACAACTGCTTTGAGAATTCTTCTTGTGTCACTCTCACTGCAATGCTTCCGTCGGCAGCAATCAGGTTTGGGGCTAGGTTGACAGCGCCGTCGAGTATCACCGTGGTAGGTTTTGTGGCTAGTTCTATGATATCCCACGCCACACTCGGTACATTCCTCACATAGCGACTGAGTCTTGCGTCGGAGTCGACAAGACATATCATCGCCTTGCTGTCGTCGCGTTTTTTAATATCGTATATTCTCTTCACGGCCTCAGCATTGGTGGCATCACAGCCGATGCCCCACACGGTGTCAGTAGGATATAGTATCACCCCACCACGTCGCATAACCTCAACAGCCTGTCGTATATCGTCTTCTATTTTCATCTTAACCGTTTATCTTTTTTATCTTTTTCCGTTGATGTAGTCTGTAGCCCCCATGCGCTTCTTTCCCGGCATCTGAAGGGTAAGCACTTCGAGCCATTCGTCACCAGTGGCAACAAACATCTGCTTCTTTGTTGTCTTTATCGCGCCTGGCTTCATATCGGTATGTTCACCAGTCTTACGAGTGGAGAAAATCTTCATTTCTGTTTGTACACCGTCATCGATGCTCACATTACCCCAAGCACCAGGCACAGGGCTAAGTCCTCTTACGAAGTTGTAAACCTCACGGGCTGTCATACCGAAATTTATCTGACATGTGTCTTTAAATATCTTCGGAGCAGGTTTCAATATGCCATCTGTCTTCACAATCTGTGGAGTAGATTCCACATGTCCATCACCTTCAATTATGGCATCGATAGTCTCTATGCAAGCCTCAGCACCAAGAGCCATAAGTCCGTCATATACATATTCTACGTCGGCATCGTCGGGAATGGCAAAAGTCTTTTGCATGATTATTCTACCGGTGTCAATCTCATGGTCGAGGAAGAAAGTGGTAACCCCTGTCATTGTCTCACCGTTGATAACCGCCCAGTTAATCGGAGCAGCACCACGATATTGTGGTAGCAATGATGCATGCACGTTGAATGTTCCGTATCGTGGCATTGCCCATACCACTTCGGGCAGCATCCTGAATGCCACCACCACCTGCACGTCGGCATTCATTGCACGGAGCTCGTTGACGAAGTCGCTATCCTTCATCTTCTCCGGCTGCAGCACGGGTATTCCATGTTCGAGGGCATACTGCTTCACAGCGGAGGACTGTAGCACGGAACCATGTCTGCCCACGGGGCGGTCGGGTTGTGTGACAACACCAACGACGTTGTATCCACCTTCAACGAGTGCCTTCAGTGAACCAACGGCAAACTCAGGCGTGCCCATGAATACTATTCTCAATTCTTTTTTCTCCATCGTGGCTGCGAAGTTACTCAATCTTTGCCGTAAATCAAAACATTTTCTTATAAAAATAAGTCAACTGTAATTATCATTGACCTTATAATTCTTCTTGGTAGAAAAATAACTGCAAAAAGAGCATGTTTTCTTTGTCTATGTCTTGCCTATTTTGTAATTTCGCAGATGAAATATATGCTATAAGGTCATTATAGTTGATTTGTATGAACAAGTACGACAGCAACATCCTTCGCTTGGCAGTACCGTCGATAGTATCAAATATCACTGTGCCGCTACTTGGTCTTGTCGATATCGCCATCGTCGGACACATGGGTGGTGTGGGATATATAGCTGCTATATCTGTCGGAACCATGGCATTCAACGTTATGTACTGGCTGCTTGGCTTTGTGCGGATGTCGGCAAGTGGCACCACGTCGCAACTGCTTGGTGCTCGCAACCTTCGTGGCGTGGTCGATTCACTGGCATGCTCTATGTTGGTGGCGTTGTCGATATCACTGTTGCTCATACTATTCAATGTCATTCTTTTTCGTGGTTTGATGCTACTCATGTCACCGACAGATGAGGTGACACGTTTGGCGTCGATCTATTTCGATATATGTATATGGGGAGCACCTGCCGTGCTTGGAGTGAATGCGTTAAGTGGATGGTTTGTGGGTATGCAAGACACACGCACACCGATGGTGGTGGCTATATTGCAGAATGTGGTGAATATCGCTTTGAGCGCATACCTCGTATTTGTTGTTGGAATGAAGGTAGAGGGCGTTGCCTATGGCACACTAGTGGCACAGTGGACAGGCTTTGCACTTGCAGTGGTATTGTTGGTGATATATTATGCACGACTTGCCAAGTATTCTGATGGTCTGTTGCGCCTGTTGAGTAGGTGTAGGGGTATGCTTGGCAAATATTTCGCAGTAAATCGCGACATCTTTTTGCGCACGGTGTGTATAGTAGGTGTGAATCTGTTTTTCACAGCAGCAGGAGCGCGTCAGGGTGAGGTGATTCTCTCTGCCAATACCATTCTCATGACATTTTTCACACTCTTCTCATATGTAATGGATGGCTTTGCCTTCGCTGGTGAGGCACTGGCAGGGAAATATTTCGGTGCATCAAACAGAAATACATTGGTATCGGTGTGCGATAGGTTGTTTGTATGGGGTTGGGGTGTGTCGGCGTGTTTTACTATGGCTTATCTGTTCGGTGGACATTCGCTGGTGTGCTTACTCACCGACGAGATGGTGGCGCGTGCGGCAGCGATGAATTATATCCTCTGGGCTGTGGCAATACCCTTTGCCGGTATGGCAGCCTTTGTTTACGACGGTATTTATGTCGGTATTACTGCGTCGCGGCAAATGTTGTCATCGTCGATAGTGGCAACAGCAACTTTCTTCGCTGTCTATTTCTTGCTTTTCCCCAAAATAGGGAATCACGCACTGTGGCTGGCACTAATTCTATATCTCGCCGCAAGAGGAATAGTGCAAAAGATCTTGTTTCATAAAATTATTTCGTGACTTTTCTATTCTTTGGACTAAGAAATTACTGCATTTCAGCATTAAAAAAAGAATAATTCTTTTGTACTGCATTTGATTTTTCGTAATTTTGCCATTGTTATGGATATTCTATTCACTATTATTATTTTTGTTGTAGGATTACTCCTCGGATCGGGACTCGTCTATATTCTCCTCAACAGGCGCCTCACTTCGGTGTCGTCGAAATATGATGTGGCGAATACTAAGCTGGAGTCGAGCGAAGAGGATGTGAAAAAACTTGAGACCGAAAACGAAAGTCTGCGCAGCGAACTGCGTAGCGTCGATAACGAGTTGGATGCTGTGACGATCGATCTCGAGCGTACCCGCACACTGCTTTCTTCTGAACGTGAGCATACCTCAGCGTTGCAACAGGCACGCGAAGAGCAATTCGCACAACAACTGAAGACGGTGCAGGAGCAGTTTGCCAACCTTGCCACCAATGTGCTTTCACAGACAACGGAGAAGCTGAAGTCAGAGAATGGCGATGCTATGGCAAATATCACCAAGCCACTTCATGAAAATCTTACCCAACTCAGCCAGATGCTTGAGCGCACCAATGCTGTGTCGATGAAGAATACGGCATCGCTCGAGGCGCAGATAAAGTCGATGGCGGAGCAGACGATGAAGATCGACGAGTCGGCAAATAGACTGACAAATGTGCTGAAGGGAGGCAATCAGGTGCAGGGACAGTGGGGTGAGAAAATTCTTACCGACATACTTGATGCTCAAGGATTTAAACTTGGTGTCGATTATGATGTGCAGCAGACGCTGACCGACAGTCGTGGCAACACTGTGCAGAACGATGAGACAGGACGCCGGATGAAGCCCGATGTCATTGTCCACTATCCTAACGACGAAGATGTTGTCATCGATGCAAAGATGTCAATTGAGGCATACTACCAGTATGTTAACACTACCGACGAAACGCAGCGCAAGATATATGCCGACCAACTGGTGAAGAGCATTCGTGCTCAAATGGCCGGGCTTGCAAAGAAAGACTACAGCAGTTATGTGAAAAGTCCGCGGCGCGCCATCGACTTTGTCGTCATGTTTGTGCCAAATGAAGGGGCTCTGCAACTTGCGCTTGCCACTGACCCGAAGTTATGGGGCGAGGCTTTCGACAAACAGGTGTTCATCATATCGCAGCAGAATCTCATGGCTATGCTCAAGATTATTCAGATGGCGTGGCGTCAATATGCGCAAAACGAGAATCAGCAGCGTGTGTACGAACTTGCTGACGAGTTGTTAAAGAGGGTAGGGCATTTCATGCAACTGTTTGAGAATATCAGAAAAGACATGGATGCGCTCGACAAACATTACGAGGATGCGTTTAAGAAAGTGTTTGACGGGCGACAGAGCATTGTTCAAAAGGCAAACGAACTGAAATCGCTCGGAGCAAAAGAGAGTCCAAAATATCCAATACCCGAAACAATCCTCCCTGTTGAGGAAGAACAAGAATGACAAAATATCTCTTGGCTATAGCTACTGTAGTCCTATTGGCTTTAAACTTGCTTGTAGGATCGGTACATATCCCACTCGGCGACATCGTTGACATACTCCGTGGGCATGAAGTCGCTAATCCAGGTTATCGATACATCATTCTTGAGTCGCGATTGCCTCAGGCAATTACGGCATTACTCACAGGTGCCGCCCTCGCTACATGTGGACTTATGTTGCAGACAATGTTCCGCAATCCATTGGCAGGTCCGTCAGTGTTTGGCATCGATAGCGGAGCAAGTCTTGGCGTTGCAATTGTTATTCTTGCAATGGGCGGAAGTGTCATCACAGGCATGGGTACACTAAGCGGACTAATGGCAATTCTCATCAGTGCTTTCCTTGGAGCCTTACTAGTCATGATAGTTCTTCTTTGGGCGGCAGAGCGTGTGCGGTCGAATGTGATGTTGCTCATCGTGGGTATTATGACTGGCTACCTTGTCTCATCGGCTATTGTTCTACTGAATTTCTTTGCCACAGAAGAAGGTGTGCGGTCGTATATGATATGGGGCATGGGCAACTTTTCGGGTGTACCGTTGTCACACCTTCCCACTTATACCTTTATTATATTAATGTGTCTCGTCATCGCTCTATTGATGGTGAAGCCACTCAATCAGCTGATGCTTGGTGAGCAGTACGCTGAGGGCTTGGGGTTGAATGTGCGACGATTCCGCATACAGTTGCTTATGGTTACAGGTATTCTGACTGCCACATCAACAGCCTATTGTGGTCCGATTGCTTTTATCGGACTCGCCGTACCTCATATCGCTCGCATATTGTTTCATCACACCGATCATCGCCATCTGCTTCCTGTCACTATGATTATGGGAAGCATAGTCGCATTACTCTGCAATCTTGTTTGCAGCATACCGTTCAGCGGCAGTGTCATTCCGCTTAATGCACTCACACCATTCATCGGTGCTCCAGTCGTAATTTATGTAATATTGAAAGATAAAAACCAATGAACAAGAGTTTTGAAGAATACTGGCTTCTTAATCGCCAGCAGATACTCAACGGCAATGAAGAATATCGCAAAGTCCGCGACTCATACAAAGTAGTGTCGGGGGCTGACATGCTTTTATATGCTATCCCGATTGTGGCTGCAGTATGCATGCTCGACTGGTCGCCGATGAAAAACGAACTGCTTAATTGGTTGGTATCTGCCCTTGTTGCCATTGTGGCATTTGTCATCTGCACATGGGTTAAGACAGTCACATCAAATGTGCGTTCTCTTACTGAAATCGAGGAAGAGATAAAGCGTAAGTGCCGCGAGGAATACGAGAAGAAAAAGCTTAAATAATTGCTGTTCGAAAATTTTGCTAGCATTTGGAGCCCCTTGATAAGGGGCGGACGTAAGGCAGGGATTTCTTTCACTCGAAATTTTGCTAGCAAAATT